>JANMJN010001307.1:0-2426 GCA_031371355.1 Saprospiraceae bacterium | reverse complement strand
CACTGATTTTTCTTTAAATCTATTTGAAATACAAGAAAAATCAGTGAAAATCTGTTAAATCTGTGTCATTTGTGGTCTAAACTAAGTTGTTACGATATTTGTCACTTTAAAACACTAAAGTCATAGAATCCTATATTAACTTGCAAGTTTTTTATAACCGTAAGGCGAAAGTATAAAATGAAACTCAATTTTTCACTTGATAAACTCGAATTGTACCTCGACGATGATATTTTGCTCGGCGCTGATGCCCTTATGAACGCCCAAAAACTCGTTTCGCTCACAGAAGTTGAAAAAAACCTTTTTTTGGCGCGATTTACTGAGGGGGCTGATTTGGTTGAAA
Organism: Saprospiraceae bacterium; assembly: GCA_031371355.1. Lineage (GTDB taxonomy): Bacteria > Bacteroidota > Bacteroidia > Chitinophagales > Saprospiraceae > JAAFJT01. Next base: position 2,086 of record JANMJN010001307.1, on the reverse strand, counting down.
CGGAAGTACAATTAATAGGCACTAAAGTAAAGGTCGCCACTTGCGAATGTGCCGATTTCCATGAAAAAGAAATCTGTTCGCACATCGGAGCGGCATTATTAACGCTTTTAGAACGTCGTAATGTTAAAAGTGAAGCTCGTAAAGCCACCACTTTGAAAGCGGCACAAAACGCTGATGCACCACCGAAACTGACGATTCCCAATATTTTAAAACGCATTGAAGCACAACAACTCATTGAGTTTATTGCAGATTATGCCAGAAATGACAAACAGTTTGCTTTGGCTTTGAAAACCCGTTTTGCCAGTGATTTGTCTTCTGGAACGGTTGAAGAACATTATAAAACCCTCATTGACAATACTTTACGCTCTGTCAAAAACCCTAAAGGACGTATCACGCCAAAAGGATGGCAACAAGTTTTTACAATGATAGATGAATTGCGCCAAAAAGCTGAAACGCTTTTCAAAGGTGGCGAATTGAGCCATTGTTTTGATGTGATAAAAGTCACTTTACCACTTGTACATCGTTTGATGCGGACTTCTGAGTCACCAAAATCGAAAATTGAACGGAGGCAAGTACAGTTAACTGAAATACTGAGGGGGTACGACGAATTGTTGGTATCGCCCGAATTGAGTCAACAGATGTGGGATTTCATTCTGAACGAATATAATCAAAACTGTCGTCAAGAATTTTCTACACGTTTGTTTGATGCTTTATTGAAAAATGCCGATAGTGATGCCAGAGTTGAAAATTTATTGCACATCATAGATGGACAAATCATTGCATGTCGTCAATTTTTAGAAATTAAAGATAGATTGATGACACAAAAGGTGCAAGTGCTGCAAAAATCAGGTCGTGTTGCCGAAGCGAGTGCTTTAATATTGAGTGTTTCCGCCAATCCAGATGTGTTATTGTTTGCCGTTCAAAATGCGCTGACCAATAATGATTTTGAATTAGCCAAAAGTCTGTGTCAAAATGGTTTAAAGATATTTAAAAACAACCCAATCGCCAGAGAAACGCTCGAAGAGAACCTTTTGACCATTGCTGAAAGTCAATCAGATACTGAGGGGGTTTATTTTTATGGGGAACGAAGACTTTTAGCGACTTTTAGATATGAATTTTATACCCGACTCAAGAAGATAAGTCTCACGCAACAAAAGAAACTGGACTTAATTCAGAAACTTGAAAACCAAACCTACCGCATCGAAAAAAGAGACCTTTTAGCTGCCATCTATTTTGAAGAGCAACTGTTGGATAAGTTGACAGGCATGATAACGGAGATGCAATCCTTAGAGCTTTTGCGCAGATACGGCGTTGATTTGTATAAAATAGATACCGAATCAACCGTAGAACTGCATAAAAAGGTCATATATGAATATCTTTTCACTCATCTCGGTCGTCCACCGGCTCAACGGATTCGACAAGTCTTGGAATCGCTCATCGCTCGCGGCGGGCGGGCATTAGCTGAAAGGTTAAAAAGTGATTTGAAAAGGAACTTTCCTGAAAGATATTCTTTGAATGAAGAATTGGAGGACATGATGGACGATTTGGAACGAAAAGCAATTTTGGAACAGAAAGGACAATCGAAATTTGGCTTCTAAAAACACAGCATAGAGCCGAAGATATCGGATACATGATTTTTTTTATCCGATACTTATGCAAAAAGCATGAGGCAAAACAAAAATCTCAATTATTCTTTCGGAAATTCAGAACTTTACTTACATTGAGACTTCATTCACAGATGAGCTATAAAACTAAATTTTTTTTAACCAAAAACACATCATCCTATGCATATATATGTAAATGCCGTTTCCTCTCTACCCTCTGCCCTGATAACAGGCATTAAAGTTTGAAGGTCATCCATAAGACACTGAAATGATTACGCACTCTTTATTCTTTAACTTAAAAACAGTAAAGCAATGAAAATGCACCACCGACAAGACCACATTAATCGCTTACACGATTTAGTAAAAAGAAAAGCCACTGGTTCGCTCGACACATTAGCCGAAAAATTTGGCGTCGGGCGCAGTACAATGTCTCGCTACATTGATGAATTTAAACAAGAATTTGACCCACCACTCGCCTATGA
>JANMJN010001285.1:0-3807 GCA_031371355.1 Saprospiraceae bacterium | reverse complement strand
ATGTCAACAATTTGACCATTTAGTACGGTATTTGCGGGGTCTCTAACATCCAAATTGTCATAGACATTGGGGAAAGTTTGCAGTTCTGCGAATTTTTTTAATTTTTGACGACTCATAAGTGTAATGTGTACAATCTAAATTGAATGATTTTAAGAAAAACGTACGCCAAATTTCCCCCCAAACACAGCATTTGGCGCAAGCACAACCAAACCATCTTGATTATTGAAAGCATCAATATTACAAGTCATCGGTTCAAGAGCGATGCTTTTGCGATGGGGCGGCGTGAAAACTTGTAGAAATTGCCATTTTGCTGTACCCAATTCCTGCCAATAGTGCAATCTACCGCGTTCAGATTCGAGAATGACATGGGCTTGTGCTGCTTTTTCAGTGATAAAAAAGCCATTATCGAGGTTTGTTGAACCAATTTTTTTCAAGGTATCAAAATCTGAATAATTTTGTTTTTCGCCCGTTGGTAACATACGGTCGTCAATCACAATGAATTGAGAATCAGGCATTTGCAATGATGTGTCGTCCACACGTTCAGACATAATGAAGTAGGGATGCCAACCCAAACCTGCGGGAATATCAACCGAATCATCATTGGTCAGCGACATTTCGACTTCAAATTCATCTTTTCGCAGTGTCATTTTGATATCAAACGTAAAACGAAAGGGGTATGCTTTGTGTGAACCATCATGTTGCCAAGTGCAATCAATTGTCGCTTCGTCGTCGGTGATTTTCACGTTTTTGACGTTCAAAGGTGCGTCTTTCCCAAATCCATGAATAGAGTTATGGGTATCAGCATTATTGATGTCAAATTGATAGGTTTTACCCAAGTGCGTGTACTGTCCGTCCCGTAAACGGTTGGGATAGGGGAACAAAACCACGTTTTTTGACCAAGCATTTTCGACAAGTTCTTCGGGTGTTTTGTAACCATCGAGAACGGAAACACCTTTAAAACGTAAGTCTAAAAGACAGGCGCCATACTGAGGGGTCAAAACGACAGCATCGCCTTGTTCATTTTCGAGCGTGTGTTTTTCAAAATCGCCAAAAGGCTCTACTGCGTGGGTGAAAATCATTGGTTTACCATTTAAGTGATTAAAAAGAAAGCCGTTGTTTTTCTTATCGAAGAAAAACAACGGCTCAAAAGTAAAACGAAAAGTGGGAGTCTAACGACTGATAACCAGTTTTTTATTTGTTTGTATTTGACCATCAGATATCTTGACAATGTAAATACCTGATTTCAAAGGACTTACATATAGCGCCTGCTCCCCCCTCAGTATATTGTTTATTTTTTGAGCAAAAACGGTTTGACCCATATTGTTAAAAATACGGACATTTAAATCTGTTAATTTAGCAAAATTCATATCCAAATGGAGTAGGTCTGAAGCTGGGTTTGGCGACATCACAACACTCTGTGCGAGCTGTTCTTCTGCAACACTATTTGCAACATCAAAGGTTAAAAGGAAAGAAAAAGGTGTATTTCCCCATGAATCGTCCCATTCGAAATAGTAAGTTGTTCCTTGTGTAACTAATTGATTACTAATAGAAACGGCAATAGTATCACCTGTACTTGTCAAACAATCGTCATCACTGCTGTTGACAAGTGTTAAACTGTTACATATGCCGCGGTACATCCAAAGACGTGTATCAGCATCTTGCCCACAGGTTGTTATGGACAAACGCCCGTTTTGTGGCGGTGTGTATTTATACCAATTGGCACGACTGGCATCGCCTCTTGAGGCATAACCAAACAATGAATCTACTTTGACAAGACCTCGTGCGATGGATGTCGCAGTTTCACATATTTGCGTTCCGCTGGGTGTAAATGTCGAGAAAGAAAGTGTAAAGGTAAACTGGGTCGAGTCCCAAGCATTGTCCCATTCAAAAAAATAGGATTTATTTGCTTTTACGGGTTTTGAGATGCTGGCAGCAAATTCGTCGCCACTGGTTGCGTCAATATTGCAAAAATCGTCGTTGTAACCTGCTTGAATCAGCGTGTCGCATGAGCCTTGATACAAAAATAGACGGGTATCAGAACCACCGTTGCAACTCGAAATGGTCATTAAACCATCGGTTGTTGGGGTAAATTTATACCATTTTGCCTTGTCTGGAAAAGGGAAAAAATTAGAATAAGTTGCTGCACCTTTTACGAAAGAGTCAAGTGTATAAGTGCCCGGTGTCAATACAATGGCTTTGCGACAGCCGCCGCCGTTGTTCGTTTGGGCAAATGACAACGTAATTGTAGCCAGTGAAAGAATGGTTATGATTGTAAATTTATTCATTTGTCAGAATTATTTGAAAAAACTGTGTTGAAAATGGAATGAGTTTATTTGTTGAAAATAGATGTTTTATAAAATATTGGCAATCAATTAATTGATTTTGAAATCATATCAATACCCCGTCCGTTTTTCGCTCAAAAGTTTGAGCAAAACGCCATTTGTCCAGCCATAGCCGTCTTGTGTAGCATAAGAACCACCCCCTGAAGGGTCTGTCAGGTCTTTAACATTATATTTTTCGAGCAATTTTCCTGTGTTTTTATAAATATTGACATTAAGATTGATCCAACGATTTTTGATATCATTTGCCAATTCTTCATACCCATAATTCCTAAACCCTTTAATCGTGATCCATTGCAAAGGCGCGAAACCAAATGGAGCGTCCCAAGATTGACCCGATTCAAAATTTGTCGTTTCTATACCACCATTCATGAGCAGATTTTGTTTGATATTCATCACCAAACGGTCGGCATCGCGCTTTGACAGCATTTTAAAAAACAAAGGATAGGCGGCAGCAGCCGAAATGACCCCTGTTTGTTTATATTTCTGAATATTGAAATCAAAAAACATGCCTTTACTGTCAGCCCAGCAATATCGCATCAGAGCTTCACGTCTTCGAGATGCTTTTTTTTCCCATTCTGTTGCTTCGTCATATTTTTTTTCTATGATTTTAGCCTTTGATATGGTCATTTCGAGGTTATACAACAAGGCATTAAGGTCAACTGGAACGATGTCAGCTGTATTTATTGTATTAATCGTTTTGTTATCTTCGAACCAACGGCTTGAAAAATGCCAACCAGATTCGGCAGCAGAGCGGATATGCCTGTATGTTTCGGAATGTGGACGGATGCTTGTCTGCGCCGTTGCTATATCTAAAAGGTAACATTCTGGTCTCGGTTTATCCTTTTTGGCACTGTAACGATTGAGCGTATTTCGGTCAATCTGAACGACATGGTCATGGATAAAAAGGGTTTTGGATGCAGGGTTTTCTGCGCCTTCCATCCAATAATTGTATTCTTTTTCAAGTTGCGGTAAATATTTTGTTAAAACTTCTGTGCCTTTTTCATCAGCCAAAAGTTGCACCATACAGGCAAAAAACGGCGGATTTGAGCGGTTCGCCAAATAAGTACGGTTGCCACTCGGCACATACCCCTCAGTATCTATGAGGTAAGCGAAGTTATCAATCATATTTTCAATCATGTCCACACGTCCTGCTGCTTGCAAACCGAGCATAATAAAATAAGCATCGCCGTAGGTCAACTCTCGGCTTTGACCCGAGGCGGCAATATAGGGTTTCGGAATGGGCAATATGGATCCTAACGTCGCTGAATCGGCAGGGCGTTCTAAGACTGACCACAAGGTATTGATATGGTCTTCAATGGATACCGAAGTATTGGACTGAAAAGGCGGCCGATTTGTTTTAACTGACGTAAAGGCTTGATTGATAAATATTTGCCAATTAAAATCGGTTTTCTTTCGAGCCGTTTTATAGAAATCGAGCAACTGATCTGTGGGCGTGGTAGGCACC
>JANMJN010001277.1:0-3964 GCA_031371355.1 Saprospiraceae bacterium | reverse complement strand
TTACGCTTGTGGTCAACTTGGCTGGTCACTCGCCGCCTATGGTGTCGGCTCTTTGTTGAGCTACTTTTATATGCCGCCCGAAGATGTTTTGGCGAAGGCAGTATTTCCGAAGTTTATTCCAAACAGCACTGTATTTGGCTTAACGCTGCTCGGTCTTATTGCTTTCAGTGGTAGGCTTTTCGATGCTTTTATCGACCCTTTTGTCGCCAATTGGTCGGACAAATTGCAGTCAAATTTTGGGAAAAGAAAGACGTTTATGGCTGTTGCTGCCGTGCCGCTCGCTGCCTGTTCATACCTCATGTTTCATCCTATTACTGTCGTGGACGCCATTGGAGGGGGAGGCACTACCGCAAATATTGTGTGGTTGACGACCACCGTTTTTGTTTTTTATATCAGTTTGGCGATGTATATGATACCGTATGCTGCCTTGATTTCAGAACTCGGTCATGTCGTTGCTGACCGTTTGAAAATATCCACCATTATCTCCATAACATGGGCTTTGGGCTTCTTAATTGGCAACACAACACCCGCTTTACAAGGTTTTTTTGAATCAAAAGGCGACCCCTCAGTATGGGCGTTCCAAAAAACGGTGGGCATTTTTGCCGTCATTTCAGCTGTCTTTTTACTGATACCTGTTTTCTTTTTAAATGAAAATAAATACGCTTTGCAAGCCGAATCGCACGGCAATTTTTATACATCTATCAAGTCAGTTTTCAAAAACCAACCCTTTCGCTATTTTGCGTTTTCTTATCTTTTGTATTGGTTGGCATTGACATTTATTCAAGCAGGTATTATTTTTTATGTCACTTTGTTATTGGGTTTAGACAAATCTAATGCGACTATCTTTGGTATTGGCAGCTTTTTTACGAGTTTTCTTTTTTATCCATTGATGGGTCAGTTGGAAAAAGGATTTTCTAAGAAAAAGGTCATTTTAGCCGCTTTTTTGACCTTTATCCTCATTTTTGGTATTCTTTTATTGCCCATTTCAGGAACCATTCGTTTCTGTTTAGTGACCGTTTTAGCCGCTTTTCCACTGGCTGCTTTTGGTATTTTGCCTAATACCATTGTCGCCGATATCGTACACAAAAACGAGGAACAAACTGGGCAAAACCAAACGGGCATGTTCTATGCTGTGGCAGCTTTTATGATGAAGGTGGGTATTTCGTTGGCAAATCTCATTTTCCCTTCGCTGTTGGTGTATGGGAAAAGCGTTGAGAATCCGACTGGTGTTCGCTTGACCATTGTGGCTGCTTTGGTATTTTGTACGGCGGGTTTTTTGGTTTTTAGAAAATATGAAGAGGCGTAGTTTTTATGAAGTTATGTGTCGGATACTTCAAAAGTATCCGACACATATTGTTACACTTTATGACGATTAGGGTTGATGAAATTGGTAAAAATATTATTCAAACCAACCCGCTACAATATCCGCCGTTTTATCATCAAATTGACGACAAGTAAACTCATTTGTACGTGGGTCATAATCGTATTCATGACGCCAAAGGGCATGATTTTCAGTGAGTTCGATAATTGAATCACAAATTTCCATCACATCCGCATCTGTCATGGTTGGGTGAATACTCATCCGAATCCAGCCCGGTTTATTAGACAAATCGCCGCGTGTAATTTGTTCTGTCAAAATATTGGAAATGTCTTGATTGACTTCTAACAAATAATGCCCATAAGTCCCTGCACACGAACAACCCCCGCGCACTTGCACACCAAATTTGTCATTCAATAATTTTACACCTAAATTATAGTGCAAATTTTCAACATAAAATGACACAACGCCCAAACGATGTTCATGTGCATCTGCTAAGATATGTAAGCCTTTTATGTTTTTTAATTTATTAAAAATCAAAGAGATGAGATGTTCTTCGCGCTTCAACATATTGTCGATACCCATTTCTTCCTTCAATCGAACGCACAAAGCGGTTTTTATAGTTTGCAAAAAAGGCGGGGTACCACCGTCTTCACGATCTTCGATATTGTCAATAAACTCATGTGCTGCCCAAGGATTTGTCCATTTCACAGTGCCACCTCCAGGGTTGTCAGGCACGCGATTGTTGTACAAAGCTGCATTGAAAATAAGAATGCCTGCTGTGCCAGGACCGCCAAGAAATTTATGTGGTGAGAAGTAAATGGCATCTAAAAAGCCATCGGGATACTGAGGGGGGTGCATATCAATAGACACATAAGGCGCAGAGCAGGCAAAATCAACAAAACACAAGCCACCAGCTTGGTGCATCATGGTTGCGATGTCGTGATAAGGCGTTTGGATACCAGTCACATTCGAGCAAGCAGTCACTGCAGCCACTTTTATCAATCGATTTTGGTATTTGTCAAGCAAAAAAGCCAAATTAGCTAAGTCAACCAACCCCTCCGTAGTGGGTGTAATGACCTCAACATCGCAAATTGTTTCGAGCCAAGACGTTTGATTGGAGTGGTGTTCCATGTGTGTCACAAACACAATAGGGCGGTCTTCTGCTTCTAAATGAAAGCTACTGCGCAGTTTTTCAGGTATTTTTAAGCCCAAAATGCGCTGAAATTTATTGATAACACCCGTCATACCCGAGCCATAACTGATGATACAATCAGTTGGACCCGCATTCACATGCTCCTTAATAATTTGACGGGCTTTGTGATAGGCGAGTGTCATTGCTGTGCCTGTTACTGACGTTTCGGTATGCGTATTGGCGACAAAAGGACCAAATTCGTTGAGCAATTTGTCCTCAATCGGGCGGTAAAGCCGTCCGCTTGCTGTCCAATCGGCATAAATAATGCGGCGTTTGCCAGTTGTAGATTCAAAAGTCTGGTGTTGCCCGACGATGTTTTCGCGGAACGCGGCAAAGTATTCTTCCAGAACGGTTGCTGTGGCGTTGGTTTGGTTCGATATGGTTGTGGTTTTCATGGGGCAAAATTACGCATTTTTGTTGAACAAAATAATTGTGTTAATTTTTAAACAAGGTAAAATCAATGCTTGTAAACGGCGTTTTCTTTTTATTTAAAACCAAAACGCTTTCATCATGCCTCATTCATGTCTTGTTATTGCGATTTTCTACCTTTTTTCATGCCCCATACTGAGGGGTCAGACATCTGCGCAATTTCCTAATTTGGTCAAAAATCCAAGTTTTGAGGAACACGCTGTTCTTAAAAAGAATCAAATTGTTCAAGTTATTGATACTGTTGAAGTGTATAAGGGTTGGTCATCGCCGAGTGAAAAACACTCTTTGGTTTATGGAATTGACAAATATGGTTGGATAGAAGACCCTACGGATATTCGCGGGCAGCGCAATTTTAAAGCCAGAACAGGTCAACATGTTGCTAATTTCACTGTTTATGGGCATCGGAGTGAACGCAGCTATTTACAAGGCGAACTGGTTGATTCATTAACGATTGGACAAAAATACTATATCGGTTTTTGGTCGCATTTTCATTGTCTGGCGGTCAACAACATCGCAATGGCTTTCTCCATTGATTCCGTTCATTCTGATACAGTGGTGCTTTCGTTGATACCCGAAGCTCGTTTGAGGGTGGTCAACAATTATGATGCTAAGAACATTTGGGCATTGACCATAGATTCTTTTGTTGCACGAGAGCGTTATAAATATTTTGTTATTGGCAATCTCTGGGCGGATAACTATACGGCTTTGGGTGGTACAAAAAAATTCAACCACTATACCGCTTTTATTGATGATGTTTTTGTTGTTAAGGCTAAAAACCCGTCCACACCACCACGTAAGCAAATACAACCGCCACAACCAACTGTTGATACACCTCATACACCACCGATAAGAGTGAATAAACCTTCGCCGTTGCCAAAAGTGCTCAATAGAGTCCAATTTCTTTACAATTCTGCCGATTTCGAACCCAGTTCAATGCCACAATTGGACAGTGCCATTGTCGTTTTGAAAAATTATCCGACTTTAGAAATTCTGATAAAAGGGCATACAAGTAGTGAAGGAGA
>JANMJN010001257.1:0-6704 GCA_031371355.1 Saprospiraceae bacterium | reverse complement strand
GTGGATTCTGTTGTTTTATGCCAACTTTTGTTCCTTAATGGATACCATTTTTCAATAGCTCATTCCAATTTTCAACTGCGTGGCGAAGAATCTGAAGGCGATGAAGCGTTTGTAAAAACATTAGCAAAAGATTGGAAAGTGCCTTTTTATTCAAAGAAATTTGATACCAAACAGTATGTTTTGGAGAATAAAGTCTCAACCCAAGTCGCTGCCCGTGAATTGAGATACAAATGGTTTGAAGAGTTACGTAATTCATTGAAGTATGACTACATTCTGACCGCACATCACGCTTCGGATAATATCGAAACGGTTCTTTACAACTTCGCAAAAGGCTCTGGATTATTAGGTTTAACAGGTATAAAGCCTAAAAACATAGTCCTCGTTCGCCCGCTTTTATGGGCAACAAAAGAGGATATTTTGGCATTTTTAAAGGCTGAAAACCTGCCATTTCGAGAAGATTCCTCTAATGATTCTGATAAATACGCACGAAATAATATTCGGCATCATGTCATTCCGTTTTTTAAACAACTCAATCCAAGTTTTGAAACTACAGCTAATGATACGATTAAACGATTAGCAGAAACCCAAGAATTATTTGATTTTTTTATTAAAATTATCATAAAAGAAATAACTCATTTTGTTGATAATCAATTATTTATTGATAAAGATAAACTGAAAACATACCCCTCAGTATCAACGGTACTTTTTGAGTTATTAAAGGGCTTTGGATTCAATAATGCTCAAGTCGCACAAATATTAAAAGAAGGCGATTTCAAAACAGGTGCTTTGTATTATTCAAATACCCATAAATTTTTGATTGACCGCACTCATTATATCGTTGCGTCTCACGTAAAACAAGTAGCAACTGGATCGTCAATTATCATTAGCAAAGAAGACGTTTTGATAAAAACGAGTGATTTTGAACTCATTTTTAATTATTTCGATGAAAAACAAAGCATATTTTCAAAAAATCCGAATATTGCTTTGCTTGATGCCGATAAACTTTCTTATCCTTTAATTTTGCGAAACTGGCAAGAAGGCGATCGTTTTCAGCCCTTGGGTATGGGTGGAAAAAGCCAATTGTTAAGTGATTTTTTCAGAAGTCAAAAATTGTCTATTTTTGAGAAAGAGAAAGTGCGGGTTTTAGAAACAGCCCAGAAACGAATCTGTTGGGTCGTCGGTTTTAGGATTGATGAGCGGTGCAAAATTACTGAGGGGTCAAAATCTTTTGCTCATGTTGAATTTAATAAGATTGAAAATTGCATGGAAATGAACAGTTTCATTAACGGCGAATAAGCGAATACCGTTTTTTCTTTTAATTTTGCTACAATAAAACAATCATATTTAAAATAGGATTCATGGGAGAGAATAAACTTAAACGCATTTTGTCACTTGACGGTGGCGGTATTCGCGGTATTTTAACCAGCAAAGTCTTAGAGGCTTTGGAAGAAAAACTGAATGAGGCATACGCTAAAAAGAATGGTGCACCTCGAGAAAAACCTATTCGATTAGGCGAGTATTTCGACATGATCGCTGGAACTTCAACTGGGGGGATTCTGACGTGCCTCCTTCTCTGTCCGAGTGAAGATGACCCAACTTATCCAAGGTTTTCAGCCAAACAAGCAGTGGATTTGTACTTGAAAAATGGTGCTCAGATTTTCAAACCCACTTGGTATGGGCGTTTACCTGGCTTTTTAGAAGGTATTGGTGGCTCAAAGTTCGGGGATATGAGTATGGAAGATGTACTAAAGTCGTATCTGAAAGAGACGAAGTTGAGTCAAATGATGAAACCTTGTCTTATCACGAGCTATGATATTCAAGAGCGACAAGCTGTTTTTTTTACTTCGCACGATGCTTTAAAAAAGGAAAATAGAGACTTCCCGCTTTGGCAAGTCTGTCGTTCTACTTCTGCCGCGCCTACTTATTTTCCGCCCGCGACTGCTCGGGCAGGCGACGATTTTTTATTGCATACGATTGACGGGGGCTTGTTTGCAAATAATCCAACTATGTGCGCATTCATCGAAGCCTTGAAAATATTCAGAGATGATACACGAAATCTTATTGGGGCTGACCGCATAATGATTGTTAGTATCGGTACTGGTGAAATAAAGACGAAATACCTATTTGAACAGGCTAGAAAATGGGGCGTTTTGAAATGGGTTAAGCCAATTATTGATATTATGATGACGGCTGTCTCTGAAACGGTGGATTATCAGCTGATGAAATTATTCAAAACAATTGATTGCTCAGACCAATATTACCGTATCATGCCTGATTTGGGCGATGCCAACCCCGCAATGGACGACATCAGCGCTAAAAACTTAGAGGATTTGCGTCAAGCAGGTATCAAAACGGCTAATCTGAATGAAGATAAATTAGACAAAATTGCTAAAATGTTGGTTGACAATCATTGAGCAGCAGCATACATTTAGTAGATTTTTTAACATTTACTAAATGTTGGTAAATCAAACAAGAAAAATATGAATATCAACCAGATACCAAAAATCAAGCATGCCGATAGTGGCAACTATTTCCTCATTGCTGGACCCTGTGCAATTGAAAGCGAAGATTTAGCCATTGAAATTGCTGTCCGTGTCTCTGCTATTTGTGACAAATTACAGATTCCGTATATTTTTAAAGGTTCGTATCGCAAAGCGAATCGCTCAAGAATTGACTCTTTTTCTGGCATTGGTGACGAAAAAGCCTTGAAAATTCTTCAAAAAGTAGGACGTACTTATCATTTGCCAACAACAACAGATATTCACACCGACGAAGAGGCGGCAATGGCAGCCGAGTATGTTGACATACTCCAAATTCCCGCTTTTTTATGTCGTCAAACGAGTCTTTTAGTGGCGGCTGCCCAAACTGGAAGGATTGTCAATATCAAAAAAGGGCAATTTGCCAGCAGTGAAACGATGGCTCATGCGATGCAAAAAGTCATAGATTCGGGCAACGAAAAGGTGATGTTAACGGAGCGTGGCAATACGTTTGGCTATCAAGATTTAGTCGTTGACTACCGAAATATTCCAGAAATGCAGCAACTTGGTGCATCGGTCATCATGGATTGCACCCATTCGTTGCAACAACCCAATTCAAAATCAGGGGTAACAGGCGGTAAACCTGCTTTGATTGAAACGATTGCGCGTGCTGCCGTTGCTGTTGGTGTTGATGGTTTATTTATCGAAACGCACCCGAACCCCTCCGTAGCGAAGAGCGATGGCGCAAATATGTTGCCTTTGGATAAATTAGAAGGGTTGTTAGAGAAATTAGTAAGAATTAGGCAAGCGATTCTTTCATTAGGTCGTTACGATTAAGAATAACCTTGTACTTTATAAACAATATAACCAATCCACTCTTTGATAAAGGCTTCCCAATTCCTAATCAAATCAGGATTTGGTATTAGCCAAGTTTGTGGTTGAAGGGTCAAGCGGTCGGCTGTGAAATGCGCAGGGAATGGTTGAGCATTGATACCGACTTTTTTAAAGCAGCCGATAGCACGAGGTATGTGAAATGCCGATGTGAAAATCAAGGTTTTGACATTTGTAAGACCTTGTTTTTCAAGAAGTTGTTTTGAAAAAACAGCGTTTTCATGCGTATTGCGAGATTGTTCTTCAATCAATAAATCTTCAGGTTTGACACCGATATCAAGCAAATATTTTTGAGCCAAGTTGGATTCTGGATAAGATTCACCAAACATTTTACCGTCGCCACCGCTTATCAAAAGCTTTTTGACGATGCCTCGTTTGTACAACTGAATCGCATCTGTTAGGCGATTAGCGGCAAAAGAAAGGTTTAAACGGTCTATCGCATATGTTCCACCTTTGGTATAGCCACCCAAAACGATACCGACATCAAACGTATCTCGCAATGCATTCATCGGAATCGGTTCAGCTTCCCAAGCATGAAAGACTCGATTGCCTAAAAATGGGTTTGTTAACAAAACCAACAGAGCAAAGCACCCCCTCAGTATGCGACGCTTTCGACGGGCTTTTTTAGTGAAAATAGCGAAAATGGGCAGCCCTATCAACCAATTTAAGGGTTGCAAGAGGAAAAAAAGTAGTTTGGAAAGTATAAAAAACATAACTAAGTTTTACCAATATGGAGAATTATTTAACAATTGCTCAATGAAATAACTAAAAATTTTGGGTTCTAAAGCAATCGTAACAATCATGCCAGCAATAGCACCAAAAAAATGTGCATCATGTCCAATATTATCATTTGAGTTGCGGCCCGCCCATTGTTCATAAGCCATATACAAAATACCGCCGACAATAGCACGGAAAGGAATGATACCATACAAAGCCATTTCTGCCCAAGGATTGAACAAAATATATGCGAATAATACACCTGAAACACCTCCAGAAGCTCCTACTGCCGTATAATAAGGGCTGTCTTTGTGTTTGAAAAAAGTGACTAAATCGCCTGCAACGATGGAGGTTAGATACATCAACAGGAACAATATACTGCCACCCATTGCGCCGAAAAGCCCTTGATATATCTGTTCGACAGCACCACCAAATTGATAAAAAACGAACATATTGACACCCAAATGGAGATAATCAACATGTAGAAAACCAGAACTTATCCAACGATAATACTCTTTGTGGCGATGTTCGATGTAAGGGCAGTGCTTGAATTTATCAAAAAGAGAGGGGTTGCTAAAGGCTTGCATTGAAAACAAGACAGTAACGATAACGATGATGAGTGTAACGGACATCTTGAATGAGTGAGCGCGTGAATGAATGATTGAATTATTCGCAAAACTAATAAAAAATGTGAGGTGTCAATTGTTTTTGACAAAATCCCATGCCCGATATTCTGCCCAAGTATGCTCACGGTCTCTGGGCAGCATAAAACCGCAATGACCACCACGTTGTGGCGTTTCAAGATGTATAAATTTATGATTTTCAGCTAATTGTATCGGCGAACATTCAGGAGTGAGCATCGGGTCGTTTTGGGCTTGAACAATGAGAACAGGTATTTTCAATTGTGGTATAAAATTGAGTGCAGAACCTTTTTCATAAAAATCATCAATACTCTTGTAGCCGTTTATTTTGACAAAAAAGAGATTTTGTTGTTCTTCCCATGTTTTTGCCTGTTCCACTTCATATAAACTTAGGCGCTCTGGAAAAAGTTGCGCCTTTAATTTTACTTTTGGCAAAATGCCTTTTTTGAAATACGCCTTATATATATAACGTGAAGGATTGTCCAAAATCGCAGTAGAAGTCCGCATTTCAAGCGGCGAACTGAACGCCACGACCTTTTTTACTGAGGGGTGCTGGCTGACGGCTGCAAATTTTAAAGATACATTACCGCCCATCGAATAACCGATAAGGACAACTTCATCGTAGTTTTTTTTCTTCAAAGCATAATTTAAAACCGTCTCGATGTCACCGATTTCGCCATGATTGTAGAGTCTAAAAGCCCGATTCATCTCACCGCTACACGAACGACAGTTCCAAGAAAGCACATCCCAACCATTTTTTGCAAATAGTTTTGCTGTTCCCAGCATATATGGACGGCTGGAATCACCCTCTAAACCATGTGTTAAAAGGACTAATTTGCGGCTTTTTGCGTCAATCCAATCCAAATCTAGGAAGTCGTTGTCTGCTGTTGTGATGCGTTCACGTTCATAATGAACGCCTGTAACGATACGGTATGCAGGTAAAATAGATTGTAAATCGCCATTAAATTGCAGGAAAGGGGCTTTTTTGTAAGTTGAATATCGTAAGTAAGGCATAATAATAAAATGTATGAAAAAAAAAATAAGTTGTTTATTGAATTCAATTAAATAGAAACCACCTAAAATTAGGTAGGCACAAAATTACGTTTTGTTTGTATAAAAAATATATAGTTTGTTGGGTATTGCGAAAGTCAATATAAGGGGCGTATCTTTGTGTCATAATTCAGTTGAAATGTCACAGAATTAATTTAGGGCGACTCACTCAACAAAAAAGCATTAACGAGCCACTCAAATGCAAATATGACAAAAACGAAAGTTTCAAGATATTACTACGGAATGCCGTAGCATAAAATTAATTTTTAAATGGTTATGAGTATTGCTGTCAAAGTCGGGAAGACTTCCGAGTTTTCCTGACTTTTAGACGGTTTTTCTCAAAAAAAGGGCGATGGTTACAGACCATCGCCCTTTTTTTATTTGCCAAAAGATATTCGTCAACGATGTCAAATCACTATTGACCAATAACCAGTGACAAATGACAATGATTGGTAAATTTTCACGTTTCTTTAACTACAGTTTTTGTTCAAAAAACTACCTTTGCGCGTCGAAAGCGCGACAAATCAATCCTGTTATTCAAATTCAATTAAAAAATGAAAAAAATTCTCTCGACTTTTGCTGCCGCAATGATGATTGCAGTAAATGTATTTTCTCAAGATTCAAATCAAAAAATGGATTCAGTAAGTTACAGTTTGGGCGTTTTGTTCGCTCAAAATTTCAAAAATGGCGAAGCTGTCAATGTTGACGCTGAGTCAATGGCAAAAGGCTTTGCAGATGCCATGAAAGGTAAAGAAGTGATTAATGCTCAAAATGCCAATCAGATTTTTAGCAAATTCATGCAGGAAGCCAGCCAAAGTAAGTTCAAAGGCACGGTCGAAGCGGGTAAAAAATTCCTTGACGAAAATGGTAAACGCCCAGGTGTCAAGACCACAGCAAGCGGTTTGCAATATGAGGTCATGAAGCAAGG
>JANMJN010001247.1:0-1992 GCA_031371355.1 Saprospiraceae bacterium | reverse complement strand
CTTCAGTGGCAAACCTCTGGATGAAGACCCGAACAGTTTTAAAGCGTTGATGTCGAAGCGAGGCGGCTTTTTAGACCGCATCACTTTCAGCCTAAATTTGAAGGAGTTGAATCCGCGTACGTTGATTCGGAGTATTGCGAATCAGTAACACTTTTTTTTTGTCATTCTGAACGAAGTGAAAGAATCTAAACCATTTATTTTCAAGCATTTAGACTCTTTTACTTCGTTCAGAATGACAAAAAAAAGGCAGTAAACGAACAACCGTTTACTGCCTTTTTTTAAAGATAATGAGCTGTTACAACTTATTTACCACCTACAGGCGTAACGCTGATAGCTGGCAAACCGAGTTTTTGACGCACGGCATTTTGCAAGTCATTTTTCTCGTCAGCATAAAGCAAAGAGCCAGAAGTGACGTCAACGACATAAGTATAGCCTTGTTCCTTTGCTACTTCACCGATGGCTTTATTCACTTTGTCAAGAAGCGGCTGGTACAAATCCTTGCGTTTTGTCGCCATTTGCTGTTGCATTTCCTGCTCATATTGCTGAATTTTAGCTTGCTCTTCTTCCAAAGCTTTCTTTTGCTTTTCCAATTCAATCGGCGCAATTTCACCTTTTTGTTGTTTTTCACCTAAGGCTTGCGCTTTTGCTTGAAAAGCAATAACCATCAATGAGTCTTTGTTCGTCAAAGCCTTAGCAAAGGCTTCGAGCTGTGAATCTGCGGCTTTCATCTCAGCCATATCGGCAAGGATAGCTTGTGCGTTTAAATAACCAATTTTTTGCTGTGCATTTGCTGTTGCTGAGAAGCTAACCAGCATAAAGATTATCGCTTTTACTGCGTTTTTCATTGTCTAATTTAACGTTTTTAAAATGTATGTCTGAAAAAATTTTCAAAAAAGTGGGCGAAGATAATTTAATAATGGTGAATGGTGAATGGTGAATGGTGAATATTTATGCCAAAACCAATCAAATTACTAAGTAAATCTAAATTACTCACATTCCCCATTCGCCATTTACCATTAAATATTACATTTTTTTAACCATATCTACTATCTGTTGTGTCTTATCATAAGTTGCATTGGCGAAAATCAAACCTGCGGAACTACTTTTGTCCAATATCAAATCATAGCCTTTTTCATTGGCAAATTTTTCAATCGCTGAATAAACTTTATCTTGAATCGGTTTTACAAGCTCTTGTCTTTTTCTGAACAATTCGCCTTCTGCACCGAATTTGACCCGTTGCGCTTCTCGTGCTTCTTTTTCTTTAGCCATGATTTCATCCTCGCGTTTTTTACGTGCTTCGTCGTTCATTAATACCTGTTCTGCTTGATATTTGTTGTACATACCCTTGATAACGTCTTGTTGTTGCGCTATCTCACCGCGCCATTTTTGGGCAACTTTATCTAATTCGTCTTGCGCTTGCTTGTATTCTGGTAAAGCATTTAAGACTTGATTGACATCAATAATCGCTATTTTCTGTGCACTCAAAGACAACGTTAAGAACAACATTGTTGCTGCTGAAAGGAGAATTTTCTTCATCATATTCCGAAAGTTTAAATAGATTTTTATAAAAGAGTTTAATAATTACTCACAAAAATAAGGTTTTTCGACTCTGTACTGATATTAAGACGAAAAATACCCCCTCAGTATCACGCCTGTTTCTAAGCTTCTGTTGAAGTCATAAAATATAAAAAGCTGTAAATCAAGGTCTTATATTCCTTCACTGCATTAAAAACGTTTTTTTTTAACAGCGATTTAACGCAACATTAAATCTCAATTAACGGATAACAGGATGCTTGATGACCAATAATTAAAAAAAAATGGCTATAAATATCGAATTTCGCCTTTTAAGTTTTGCTCAACCAAATTCTTCAAACCAAATCATTAACGATTAATGTCAACAACACATTTTATCAGCCGCGCGGTATTAACCCTTGAACGGCTTGATTTTATTTTAAAAAACAAGCAAAAACTCGCCCTCAGCGCCGAAAGCCG
>JANMJN010001200.1:0-3356 GCA_031371355.1 Saprospiraceae bacterium | reverse complement strand
TTCAGCGCTTTTCCGAAGACCTAAGCGTTTTGCAGCGTGCCATTCGCTATGACAAAGCTGACGAACTGGAGGCATTGTTTTCCCGCACCCGCGATATTCGGCGGTCCATTGTGGGTGCCGAGCCTATTGGGGACGGACGGTTTGTCAAAACGTATGCGTAGGCAATTATCGTTTTTGAATTTAGTAGCGGGTTGGCAACGTTATATAGGGCATATTTTGATTGAAAATATACCAAATAGGATAAAAGCGTGGGAATTAGAAGATGAACATATTGAAGCATACAAGAAAGTTTTTGGGATTAGACCAAGAGGGAATCCTGAATAACCCCCTCAGTATCAAGCCGTCAAATGCATCCCTTTCACCGATTCTTCATCATTTTTAAATTCAAAAAGCACAAAATAAGCTGTAACAAGGGTTGATAAAACAAAATAAATACAAATGACAATCGTTGATGAAGACATCATTTCACTCGCTCCAAACCAATCACCTATCGTATAAATAAGTCCTAAACCGATGATGTTTTTAACAGTTTCCCAAACTAAAGCATAACGATTTCTATCCATCATGTCTGTATAACAGTAAACAGAAAGAAAAATAAATCCGCCATAAATAAAAATATTCGGCGAACCAATATGTCCAATATTGGCAAAAAAGTAGAAAACAAGCGTTATAACTGCCATAAATTGAACCCACGTCCAAGTGTGTAAAGCCGTCGATGCTTTGGTTTCGTATTTCTCAAAACGATAAGGATCTTCAATTTTGTCAACGGGGAAACGGGCTTCCACATCAGCAGGTCTCCAGCCAGTTGGCATAAACCAAATCCGCAATTTGTCGCGCCAATCTGCCGCACGCCAAGCATCTTTGATTAAAAGCCATAAGTGTTGAAAGTTGATTTTTATCGGATTCCACGTTTGAGCAGGGCGTGTGATGCCATAAACAGGTGGTACTTCGGGCAATTCTTCTTGGAAACTGCCAAACCATTTGTCCCAAAAAATGAAAATTTGACCATAGTTTTTATCCATATACTCTGGATTTAAGGCATGGTGTACGCGGTGATGCGAAGGCGTGACAATGATGTTTTCTAAAAATCCCATCCGCTTGATATGCTCCGTATGATACCAAAATTGAGCGAATAAATGAATCGGTGCAACAATGGCAATCACTTGAGTCGGTACACCTAAAAGAGCCGCAGGTATCAAAAAGAAGGTAAACAGATTGACGAACGACGATATGCTTTGCCTCAAGGCACACGCCAAGTTAAAATCCTCGCTGCTGTGGTGAATGGCGTGTTTATTCCAAAAAAAATTGATTTTATGCGCCCAACGATGCACCCAGTAGCCTTGAAAATCAAGCACTATGAAGGCAATGGCGTAAACAGCAATCGTATTTTCGATAGTAAATACGGCGATGTGTTTGACCATCCAACTATAAGTCAATATCGAAATGCTCAAACCTAACACATCTTTAACGACATTGGTAATGCCTGAACTTAGGCTCGAAATCATATCCATATTGCGGAGTGTATCTTTGCCGATTAAGATACCATAGCCTTTTTCTAATAAAACAAAAAAGAGAAAAGCCGGCATGGCATAGAGGAGAATTTTACCATAAAGTTCCATTTTAGTAAGAATTATGAGTTATGAAATATGAAAACTTACGATTGAAGATTGGTTTATGGCTGCAATTTACAAAAAAAACGAAAATTCGCTAATAATTTACCCCTCAGTAAAAAAGCATTAAAAATCAGCGTAAATCAATCGAATCAGCCCATCAGTGGTCAAAAAAAGCACAAAGCCGAAAGCTACATGTGCAACTTTCGGCTTGTTTTGTTTGATTCAGTTATATTGTCCTTCTGAATCTCGGGGGTGATAGCCCCTAATGATGTTCCAAAGTTGAGGGCTTTTGCGGAGAAAGTCAATACCTTATAATATTTTTATTTCATTTATCTTTATTTTCATCTGCTAACAATGATTGTTTTTCGGCTTGCTTGATTTGATTCAAATAATTTTGAGACGAAACAACTTTCACACGTTGGTCGCGTTCCACTCGTTCACGCGCACCGCCTGCTAATTTACCACCTTGCACAGCAGCATCTTGATTTTCGATAAACCCTTTAGCATCTTCTGCAACAGCAATACTACGGGTGACTTCCTCACCCAATGCTGTAAAAATCAACTCTAAGGGTGTCATATGGTCACGCAAGTTTTGTTTTTCTAAACCTTTTAGTTTACCATGTTCACTGGGGGTTAGACCAAAAGTAGCTTTGGCAATTTCCGCCGTCAAAATGGCGTATTCTTGTCCTTCTTTTACGCCTCGACTTTTCCACTCCTCGGTTAGCTGTTTGCGGGTTTCGATGCTTTGCATCCGTCTTTCAATCCATTCGTCGGCATAACCTTTTGCTTTGTATAGGGCTCTTATGCGCTCCATGCCGAGTTCGGGGTTTTCTTTTTCCTAAATGCGTTCTTGACCTAATTTTGCAATCCACATTTTACACGGCTCTGCTTTTGGTGAAGGAATAGACATAATGATACGCAACAAAGTTTGCCTATCGGCGCATTCCGTAGCACGCATTTTTCCGTCGGATGCAAAAAATTTGAACTTTCCGATTTTTTCGGAAAGTTCAAGCCATGCACCTTCTTTGTCGAGTTTGCGCTTTATGTCGTTCCAATATTTACTCGCCCGATCATTTTCACTTAACACACCAACGACGTCAATGATTGAGAAGAACCATTGCTCGTTATGCCACACGCGGCGCACTTGTTTCTCTTGAAAAAGAATGATTTTACTATCTTGCTCCATTAATATTGATTTTTGAGTTGAAAACAATAGAAACTTTATGTTTTTATTTAAAACAAATGTCTTAAAAATATTTCAATAACCAAACAATTGTGTCATTTTTAAGAATGATACCCCTCAGTATATTCGGTCAAAAAATGAAATTACAAGTCAAATACATTGCCTTCATCATCGTCGTTCACGCTGTAGCGATTGGGCTTTCATTCTATATTTTTAGAGACAATAAACTGCTATTTATTGCATCGGAATTGTTGATTTTTATATCATTAGCCTTGTCTTGGTCGCTTTATCGAGAGATGATTCAGCCGTTGCAAATGCTGATGCAAGGCATTGATGCCATTCGGGATCGTGATTTTAATGTGAAATTTTTGAAAACAGGGCGTTTTGAAATGGATGCGTTGATTGAAGTTTATAACGCCATGATTGACCAATTACGGACGGAAAGGACACGACAAGAAGAACAACATTTCTTTCTTGAAAAACTCATTCAGACGTCTCCAACGGGCATAATAATCTTGGATTTTGATGAAAATATAGCGGCTTTGAACCCAAAAGCAAGC
>JANMJN010001148.1:0-4086 GCA_031371355.1 Saprospiraceae bacterium | reverse complement strand
ATTCAGTTTGCCTTGTCCAACAATTGAGGTAACGATTTCGCGCTTTGTTCTCAGTTCCCAAATCTTTAAAGTATCGCTGCCACCAATGATAAAACGCCCATCAGAAGAGAAGCAGAAAATATCATCTTTCGCCAAAATAGTGAAACTATGCACCATTTTTTGAGTGTTTAAATCCCACATACGCACTTTATTATTGCTTAATGTGGCAACGAACCGATTTTCAGGCGAAACAACTATGGATTTCAAAGTTTCCGCTCTGCCATTTTCTATCATAGGAATTTCGTAAACATCATCTCCCGTTTTAAAGTCTTGAATGCGGAAGCTATCTGTAAACATTTCTATTGCATATTTATCGTCCGAAGTCACCAAATGGTTCAAACCAGGTGCTTTATATTCACGAACAAATGTCGCTTTTTCAGTTTGGATAGAATAAACGTAACACTTCTCTCCTTGTTCGACTATGATACCTTTATTATTATTACAAAACCCAACTGGTTTATAAAACCGATTGTCATCAAATTTGACAGTACTCAATATTTTTTTGGTCGCCAAATCCATGACAATAATTGTGTTTTTATCTCGATATGCCAATAATTTAGTATCATAAGAAATGGCAGAGGCACGTCCAAATTCTCTATCCGCAATAGCACTAGTCTTGCTTTTAGAGTCTAAATCCCAAACATGAATACTAGGAGAAGTCACCAAGCCCTTAGTATTGACTTGTACTTCGTCGCCACTCTTAACAACCAGTGTTTTGCCATTATTTGAAAAACGAATTTCCCTAACACGCGTATAATCATGACTGAATGTCATGATATCCCCTTGAGCCAATAAGGACTTATGGGAAGTAAAAAAAAGTAAAAAAGTAATAATACCCAAAGAGTATAGTGGAGATTGTTTCATAAGTAGTTGTTCTTTTAAAATTGGAAAAGTGTAGTTTTGTCTATTTGAGCATGGTATAAACCGTCATCTCAATCGCAAATATAAAAAACAATTCGCCCTTTGTTACACATGAACAAAACGTTTTTTTAAAAAAAAGATATAACAAAGCGTTTAAATGATTCTTAAATGGACGTTTTAAAGGACAAAATACTGAGGGGTATCATTTTACAGATTTATAGATTTTACCATCTTTCATCACAAATTTGACTTGCCTGATATCACTTATTCTAACCATCGGATTACCGCTTACTGCGATAATATCTGCCAATAAGCCGCCTTTCAAACGTCCAATTTTGTCTGTATAATGAAATGCATCAGCATTGACGGCGCTCGCTGAATGCAGCGTTTCAATAGGTGTCATGCCATAATCCACCATCATTTCCATTTCTCGTGCATTGTCGCCATGTGGGAAAACACCGACATCACCGCCCATACAGATTTTAACTTTGGCATCGAGTGCTTGTTTGAAAGTCAATCGTTTTTTTTGAATCCGTTCTGGTTCTGGGTCTTTACCTTTTACCCAACCCCGATATTGACTGACTGCATCTCCCGCCGCCAAAGTTGGACACAAACAGACATTCTTTGATGCCATCAATCGAAACACCTCAGGTGTTCCTGCATCGCCATGTTCAATCGTTTCAACACCGCCTTCTATCGCCCGGCGCATCCCCTCAGTAGTTGAGGCATGAGCCACAACGCCGCGACCACTTGAAGCAGCCACTTCCACAATCAGTTTTATTTCATCCAAGGTGTAAGTCGGTTTGGCTTCGCCAAAAAGACCCCAGCGATAGTCAGCATAAATTTTAATCACATCTGCTCCCTTTCCGATTTGCGTCCGCACGGCTTTTATCAAACCATCATGTCCATCGGCTTCTTCTGCACCTTGTGGCACTTCAATATCTGGGCTAAAACCTTTGGGCGCATAACTGCCCGTCGCAATCAATGCCCGCGTTGCCACTATCATACGTGGACCTTTTATTATGCCTGCTTCAATCGCTTGTTTCAAGCCCACATCGTCGTAATCAGCCCCCTCAGTACCCAAGTCTCTGACGGTCGTAAAACCTGCCATCAAAGTCTTTTCGGCATGAACAGTTGCTCTCGCTATACGCATAGCTCGAGGTTCTTTCAACACTTGGTCATCCCAATTCGTCTCATTATAAGGATGCAAAAGCAAATGAGAATGTCCTTCTATAAGACCAGGCAACAACGTTGCATCGCCAAAATCAATGGTTTGAGCATCAGTTGGCAAACCGCGTTCAAGGTCTTTTTGACTGCCAACCGCTTCAATTTTTTGGTTTTTGACAACAATGCCCCATTTTTCGTGGGCATTGTCGCCGTCAAATAAGCGGTCTGCTTTAAGATAAGTCACTTGTTGTGCCGAAAGGTTTTGGCAACAGAATAATACTAAGATTAATAGGTTTTTCATGTTTGATTTTTTTTGCTAAGGTAAAAATTTTGCTGAACCCATTGTTTTTTGTTTTTTCACCAAAAATTTAGAAAATGGTCAATATACTGAGGGGAGGTAAAATATTTAGATTTCTCAACTTTATGAAAGTCTGGAACTTTCATAAAGTTATTGCCGCTTTACCTCTTGCCTTTTGCCTCGTTTCTTTTGTTTCCTGCGGCGATAACAAAGACGACAACAACCATAAATCTGTTTTCAGATACAATCAAATCAATCCCATTACCTCCCTTGACCCTGCGTTTGCCCGCAATCAATCAAATATGTGGGCAATTCAAACGCTTTTTGATTGTTTGGTGGATGTGGATGACTCTTTGCGCATCGTACCGAGTTTAGCGAAATCTTGGACAATTTCATCAGATGGTTTACACTATACTTTTCAGTTGCGCAACAATGTATTTTTTCACAATAATGCTTGTTTTCCAAACGGGAAGGGTCGTCAAATGGTCGCTGCTGACGTCGCGTATAGTTTCAATCGCATCATAGATTCAGCGACAGTTAATTCGCCCGGTTCATGGATTTTCAAGGGACGAATTGCTTCAAAATCGCCTTTTGAAGCACCCAATGACACGACTTTTGTCTTGAATTTAGCAAAACCTTTCCGCCCCATGCTCGGCATTTTGACCATGCAATATTGCTCCATCGTCCCAAAAGAAGCCATTGATTTTTATCAAAAAGATTTTAGAAAAAACCCCGTCGGCACTGGACCTTTTCGTTTCAAAAAATGGTTGGAAAACCAAGGACTTTTCATGATTAAAAACGAGAATTACTGGGACTACGATGAAAAAGGCATACGCCTACCCTATCTTGACGGTGTCCGTGTTGCCTTTATGCCTGATAGAAAAACGGCATATTTGGAAATGATGCGCGGTAAATTGGATTTTATGTCTGGCATTGAGTCCTCCGTTGTTAACGAATTATTGACCGTTGACGGCGACATGCAACCCAAACATTTGGGCAAATTGCAACTCATCAAAACGCCTTACCTCAATACGGAATATTTTGGTATCAATATGGATTTCAATAATCAAAAAACATCCCCCCTCAGTATCCGCAAGGTCAGACAAGCCCTGAATTATGGTTTTGACCGCAATCAAATGCTTAGAACGCTGCGCAACTCGATGGGTAAAGCCGCTTCTGCGGGTTTTACCCCGCGTGGTCTGCCAAGTTTTTCGGATAAAGTACAAGGTTATGATTACAATCCTGAAAAGGCGCGCCGTTTGTTGTCAGAAGCAGGTTTCAAAAATGGTGCAAACTTGCCAACGGTTAAATTAATGACCAACAAAGATTATCTCGATTTATGCACCTTTATTGCGAGACAATGGGAGGATTTGGGTATAAAAACAAGCGTTGATGTCATGGAATCAGCAACTTTGCGTGAGATGATGACCAAAGGTACAACTCCTTTTTTCCGTGCTTCGTGGATTGCGGACTATCCTGATGCAGAAAGTTTTTACACCGTTTTTTACGCCAAAAACCCTGCACCACCCAACTATACACGTTTTAATAATGCCTCTTTTGACCAGCTCTACGAATCATCATTAAGTGAAAATGACGATGTCAAACGTTACGCAATTTATCAAAAAATGGATGCTATTTTGATTGAAGAAGCTCCTGTTATTTTCTTATTTTATGACGAAAGCAGCCGTTTCGCAAAAGCCAATATCGAAGGTTTGAGCCAC
>JANMJN010001127.1:0-2810 GCA_031371355.1 Saprospiraceae bacterium | reverse complement strand
AGCAAAGGAGCTTACGGACTAAAAGCCGGCTATGAGTCTTTAGATACCAAAAAGAAGATGGTTGGTGCGCAATTGTCATATGTCAGCGGACCGTTCAAAATTTATGTCAATGGATTGACAGGTAAAGGCAAAGCGCAAGGTGGCGAAACGTCATTCATCCTTGCTGCCGTATATAAGTTTTAAGAAAGTAAAATATCTATCTACGAATGTAAAATATAAAAGTATGTACACCACACTTCTAATTTTACATTTGTTAATTATCATTTGATAGTCAAAAAAAACGAGCGGTTGTGGGACTGGAAAGACTCCTGTTTCAGAAGTCTCATCGCCGCTCTTTTTTGTTGATAAATTACGAAATGAAGATTAAGCGAATTTGACGGAAAAAGGGTTAACAATGCAAATGTTTTGAATTTTTTATCAAATCAGTCCTTGTTTCGAGAAATATCCTTTAAATTTGCGCCAATCTTCCTATATAATGATGAATATTAGGTCAGAACCACGTCTTTTTCACATTTCTTCTATTGCGATACTGAGGGGTCTTACTCGGGCGGTTATTTTACCGCTTCGACTGAACTTTGCAAGGGTTTGATACTCGCGCAAGGTTCATCTAATATTATGTATTCAATTTTTTGGAGATTATATTTTTGAAAAACTTAAAAATCATTTTTTTATCAAAATTTTAATATTTTAACTCATGAGTCTTTCCAGATTTAATGCTTTAGACACGATTTCGAGCCGCTTTGATGACATGGAGTATGTTGACATGCCAGCGGAAAAAATCAAGGATTTCTACGGTGAACTTGTTTTCAACGATGCTGCTATGAAGCAGTATTTAGATGAGGCTTCTTATTTGAGCGTCAAAGCTGCCATTCAAGGGGGTACAAAATTGAACCGTGAAGTTGCAGCGGTAGTTGCCAATGCTATGATGGCATGGGCTCAAGAAAAAGGTACAACGCATTTCACACACTGGTTTCAGCCTTGGACAGGAAAAACAGCAGAAAAACACGACTCGTTTTTCAGCTTGACGCCTGACGGTAAAGTTATCGAAGAATTTACGGCTGATGCCCTTGTTCAGCAAGAGCCAGATGGTTCGTCTTTCCCTTCTGGTGGTATGCGTGCGACATTTGAAGCGCGTGGTTACACGGCTTGGGACCCGTCATCTCCAGCATTTATTTTTGATGCGGGTGCGGGCAAAACGCTTTGTATTCCGACCGTTTTCATCACTTATACTGGTGATGCAATGGACTATAAATTGCCATTGTTGAAATCACAAGACTATCTAAACAAAGCAGCCGTTCCTGTAGCTCAATTGTTTGATAAGGCTGCGACGAAGGTTTCTGCCACTTTGGGTTGGGAGCAAGAGTTTTTCATGGTTGACGAAGCGCTTTTCAACTTGCGTCCTGACTTAATACTGACGGGTCGTACTTTGGTTGGTAAGTTGCCTGCGAAGCACCAAAACTTGGAAGACCATTATTTTGGGTCTATTCCTGAACGTATTTATGCTTGTATGCGCGATATGGAAACGGAAGCACACAAATTGGGTATTCCACTCCGCACACGCCACAACGAAGTAGGTCCCGCTCAATATGAGTTTGCGCCGATGTTCGAAGAAATCAACGTGGCTGTTGACCACAACAACTTGTTGATGGACTTGATGGAACGCGTCGCACGTCGTCATAAATTGGTGGTGTTGATGCACGAAAAACCTTTCGCGGGTGTGAACGGTTCGGGCAAGCACAACAACTGGTCAATTGCGACAAACACAGGCAAAAACTTGTTGGCACCGGGCAAAGAGCCAGGCAAAAACTTGATGTTCTTGACGTTCTTTGTCAATACCATCCGTGCGGTTTACGAACATGCTGACTTTATCCGTGCAGCAATTGCAACGGCTAATAACGACCACCGTTTGGGTGCAAACGAAGCACCGCCTGCTATCATTTCTGCCTTCTTGGGTGGAACGATGGACACTTTGTTGAACGATTTGGAGAAACAAGGCACTTCTGATGCGTCTGGTATCAAAGAAGCATTGGACTTGGTGGGCAAAATTCCATTCCTCGAAAAAGATACAACTGACCGTAACCGTACTTCGCCGTTTGCTTTCACGGGCAACAAATTTGAAATCCGTGCAGTTGGTTCTTCTCAAAACTGCGGTGGCCCGATGACGGTTATGAACACGATTGTGGCAGCACAACTCGAAAAGTTCAAGGCAGAAGTAGATACGTTGATGGATGGTGGTAAAACACAAGACGAGGCCGTTATCTCTGTTTTGGTGCGTTATATCACAGAATCGAAAGCCGTCCGTTTTGAAGGCAATGGTTATTCGCAGGAGTGGAAAGACGAAGCGGCAAAACGCGGCTTGAACAATTTCACAACCACACCCGAAGCCCTAAAAGCTTGGAGCAGCGAAAAGACGGATGTCTTCACCAAAGCAGGTGTTTTGTCTAAAAAAGAAATCCACGCTTATCAAGAGGTGCAGTACCACAACTATATGACTAAAGTACAAATCGAAAGCCGTACTTTGGGTGAAATGGTTGCCAACTTGATTTTGCCTGCGGCAGTTGGTTATCAAAAGAAATTGGCTGACAATATTGCTGTTTTGAAATCAATCGGTTTGGATGAATCTTCTTACAGCGAGCAATTGGAGTTGGTGAAAGCCATCAGTGTTGCCATCAATGGTGCAGCTACTGGTGTCAAAGCCATGACAACGGCTCGTCGTGCAGCGAACGAATTGGAAGACATCGAAGCTTCATCAAAAGCGTATAACGACAATGTGAAGCCGTTGATGGAAGAGATTCGCACTTTCTGCGACC
>JANMJN010001125.1:0-2758 GCA_031371355.1 Saprospiraceae bacterium | reverse complement strand
ATTTTACTGAGGGGGCATATTCTAAAGTTTCTAAATTGAGTGCTAACACGACTGGACGACCTGAAGCGTCTTTTTCACCTGTTTTCTTATAAAAACCTTGACCAGATTTATTGCCGAGAAACTTATTATCTATTAAGAATTTTTGGAATTCTGGAATATCAAACGTACCCGCTTGCTCGTCATTGGGGCAGTTTGCCTTGATGCCTTTGATGACATTGACGGAGGTATCATGTCCGACTAAATCGCCGAGACGGAACGTGCCAGTCTTAGGACGACCCATAGCAGGACCGGTCAAAGCATCCACATCTTCTATGGTCAAACCGATTTGGGTGGTCAGTTGATAGATTTTTGCCATAGCGTAAACCCCTACACGATTGGCGATAAAAGCGGGTGTATCCTTACACAAAACGGTTGTTTTGCCCAGAATACGGTCGCCAAAGTGCATAAAGAACGCTATTACTGAGGGGTCTGTTTCAGTTGTTGGAATGATTTCCAAAAGGCGCATATAACGCACTGGGTTGAAAAAATGCGTCCCGCAGAAGTTTTTGCGGAAGTCATCTGAGCGACCTTCTGCCATCATGTGTATCGGAATACCCGACGTATTAGAGGTAATCAGAGTACCCGCACGGCGATATTTTTCGACTTTTTCAAAGACTTGCTTTTTGATGTCTAAACGTTCGACAACGACTTCTATAATCCAATCGGCATCTGCGATTTTGGGCATATCGTCATCGAAATTGCCCAGTGTGATGCGCGACGCAAAGGCTTTGTCATATAAAGGAGCCGGCTTCGATTTGAGGGCTGTGTCAAAAGCCGCTTGAACGATGCGGTTGCGTTGACGGGGGTCGCGTTTCTGGTCGTCAGTGAGGTCAAAAGGGACGATATCAAGCATCAAAACTTCGATTCCAGCGCCTGCCAAATGGCAAGCGATACCTGAACCCATCAATCCTGAACCGAGAACGGCGACTTTTCTAATTCTTCTATTCATAACTATTTCCTTGATTTACATTGGTTTACGAATGATTATTATTCAATCAAAACAATATTTAGCGAATATTCGCTGATTTTAACGCAAAGTTAATATCTTCAAGGAAGTAAAAAAGAATTTAGGAGGATATTTTTTAGTTGTTTGGATTGTTTGAATCAGGATGTTAAGGATTTCGAGGATGCTAAGGATTTAGGATACGTCTAACAATCCTTAGCATCCTCGAAATCCTTAGCATCCTGATTCAAATGAAATAGGATTCGAGACTTACATCTCGAATCCTATAAATCCTTAAAATCTTTAGCATCTTAATTCAAATGAAAGACCTTAGTTTTTAACAAACTTAACCGTCTCACCGTGGGCTTTCAAAAAGTAAGTACCTGCTGATAATTGACTGACAATCAATTCTTTCTGTCCGTTCAATTGTCCTGTTTGGACATTTTGACCGAGCAAATTGTAGATATTGAATGTCTGTGGTTCATTGCTGTCTAAGCTGATTGTTAATTTATCCTGAACAACCGTTGGATATACTTTGAGCTTGCCACTTGCGCTGCTGATGACGGAAACGGTGTTTGAGAGGTTTTCTTTGCCGTCGAAATCCACAGAACGCAAACGATAGTAGCTGATACTGAGGGGGGCATCGTCAATGAACTGATAATCTCTTATCGTTTGGCTGTTGCCTGCCGCTTTGACTGTACCGATTGTTTGCCAATGCGCTTGTGGGTTTGTCGAACGTTGGATGTCGAAATAGTCGGCGTTCTTTTCAGTGGCTGTTTGCCATGTGATGAGGTTTTGACCATTTTTGGCTTTGGCGGTTAGGTTTGTTAATTCTGTCAGTAAAACAGCATCATTACTAATGCCAAAAGGAGAAAACGAAGTAAAACCAGAATGTGAAATGGTATAAACACTGCCACTCAGTGTTGCACCCGCAGGACCAAATTGATCCGGTGATGCGCCATTACAATGAAAAAGCTTTGCTTGTGCATGGGTATAACTGCCACCGAAAGCTGTTGTATTATTGTATTGCAATGTCATAGCAATATTTGAACCCAAATTCGTTCCTTCTGTAATGTCCCAAGTTGCAGTTAAAGAATAGGCTGCAGTTACACAACTTGGGGTAGCCTCAGTCACTTTTGCACCAAAATCATCAGTTGTGCCTGTATTTGCAAATGAGGTAATGGGCAAATATTCTGATGCCGTACCGATTGGGAAATTAACTGAAGATGAAGAAACGCTGCTTCTTTTGAGGAGACCGGTGCTATTAGTAACAACATAACTGCTCGCATTTGCCGAAGTAATTGTGCCACTTGCCCCAATCGTTAAGTCATTTGAACCTAATGTTAGTTTCCCAGAAGTCAATGTTGTCGTACCTGTGACCGTAAGAGCACTGCCTAATGTGACACCGCCCGCACCGTTCATGGTTAGGTTTGTAACATTTCCTGTGAACACACTGGCGGGTAAAGATAGGGCAGACGTGTTGGTGAAAATGACTGTTGCACTTGCCGCACTTGCCGCTATATTGCCCGATGTTCTTGTAATAGTTCCTCCTGTTCCAATTATCAAAGTACCACCATTAACTGTCAAAGTACCTGATGTTAATGCCAATGTTCCGTTTATTGTGAGTGTAATACCGTTGTCAACTGTTACGCTACCGCCGTTTACTGTTAGGTTATTAAGGGTTTGGTCTTTTTATAATTGAAGTGTTCCTCCAGTGACAGTTACAAAATTTTTTATAGGAATATTAGTGCCACCCGTTTTATTTAGTTTTATATT
>JANMJN010001124.1:0-3149 GCA_031371355.1 Saprospiraceae bacterium | reverse complement strand
TCAATGAGATAAAAATGGTTGTTGATGAATTGAAAAAAGAATTTGATAAATAATCTACAACTTATTAATAATCAATTTTATACGAATAGGAAAGCCCACTTTTCAGTAACAAAAGTGGGCTTTCCTGTTTTTATACTGAGGGGTCGCTCATCGAAAGTTCAAACCCTTAGTCAACTCCCCAGTTTTCAACAAGTCAATAGATTGGTCATTCAGCTTCATCCCCTTTATCACCGTTTTATTGCGAGAGGTAAAAAGCCCAAGCCCATTTTCCACATTTGTATAAGTCGGTATCGCTTGCGAGCCAGTAATCCCAATATTGGCAATGCCCACATTTACATAATCTATCAACTCCTGTCCACCGCCTGTGACTTCAATATCAAAGTCCTTGAAGAAACGCGTCGCATTGGCATTAACGGGTATATTGTTACCTAAGAAAGCATAAAAATCCCGTGCATTTCGGCGGAAAGATGTTTGAATATCCGTTCCACGACGTGGTGAGCCACTTGCCAAAAGCCACTCCGCTTTTTTTGGAGTCCGTACAGAACCAATGACTTCATCGTAGTTCATGATTACTTTTACATCATAAAATTTAGCAGTTGTTTCGGATGTTTCGATACTGACATTGAAAGTATTGTCATACGTCAAAAACAAAGAAGCTCCTGCTTGGGGTGCAAAAATAGTGTAATCACCAACCACCTTTGTCGTGGCTTGCGCCAATATTTTTGTATCACCATTTCTTTGCAACATGATGCGCCATTGTTCATCTGCGCGCATTGATAGCGTCGAATTTTTAATTTTATATAGATAATTAGGCGATTTGGCAAAAATACCATTATCCCGACGATACCCCTCAGTATTACCATCCACACGGGTCAAAACAAACCTTTCATTGTTTGAAACACGCACCAAAGTCAC
Source organism: Saprospiraceae bacterium (assembly GCA_031371355.1). GTDB lineage: Bacteria > Bacteroidota > Bacteroidia > Chitinophagales > Saprospiraceae > JAAFJT01. The sequence goes on along the minus strand of JANMJN010001124.1, from coordinate 2,234 downwards.
TGTTATGTTTGAATAATAAAGTGAATCGGCAACTTTCGCAAGGTCTGCCGCGGGCTTTGTCGCATCGACAAAAGCGTGTTCGACACGTATATATGTCGCCGTATCATTGAGTGACAAAAAGGCATAAACAATCGGCGTTTCTTTACCGCGTTCTATGAGGTTCAGTTCGTCGTTGCAAGAAGTGCTGAACAGAATAAAAAGCAAGGCAAAAGCTGCCCATTTCAGAGTGATTTGAATATTTTTCATAGTGCAAAACTAACAAGTTTTTCAGATAGAATAGTACTGAGAAATCAGAATATCGAATATTCGCCTAATGCGAAGATTTTACAGCCTTAAAATACTGAGGGGTCTAAAATCAATTGATTTTAGACCCCTCAGTATAATTTCAAAATTTTAAGGATAATTATTTTTCAATACGAATCTCTTGAATAATAGCCTTATCACCTACTGATTTGTAGTAAAGATAAACACGGTATGTGCCAGTAGTTGACGACATATCACCAATCGTATAATGAGATGAAGAACCTTTCGAAGAACCTTGATGCACCGCATTAAATGAACGCGGTTTGTTTTTAGCAAAAAAGTCGTTCAAAACTGTCGTTGCTTGGACTTTACTATACACATTCTGAGAAGCCAGAATAGTCAACTCAACAGTATTATCCATATAGTTGCTCAATGTCGAAGCATCGCCTTCACTCAATGCCTTTGTGATGGCAGCGATATTTGGTTGATCGAAAGATACAGGCATCAAAAGCGAAAAAATAATGATTAAGGTTTTCATATTATACTATTTAATTTTCAGATTTGTTTAAAATTCAATATTTTATTATCGGCAAAAATACAGTCATAATAGTGAACTTTCCAAAAAATAAAGCCAAACGATTAAAAGGTCATTTTAAGGAATGATAACACTATTATTTTTTAATGTATTGATTTACAACGATTTAATTATTAGTTTGTTGCTTTCAACAAAATTTTTAACACCTTTAAAATCGTTTCATCCAATCATATATCGTAGAGACGCTCACCTCCTTAAAACGTAACCGTTAAAGTCTGTTAAGGTCTTGTTAATACACCTAAACCTAACTAAGTCTCCTATTATTTTCTATACTTACACATGTTTTTCTTACTTTTACTGTAAAAAAAAGCATTCTTCAAAATATGGCTGACCAATTACATACTGACCAAGAACTCTTAAACAGTCTGAAATCAGACAGTGAAAAGGCGTTTCGAGCGATTTACCAACGCTATGGAAGGCGGTGTTTTGGGTTGGCATTTCAAAAGCTACGGTCAAAAGAAGCGGCAGAAGAAATCACTCAAAATATTTTTATCAGCTTGTGGGAACGTCGGCATCAATTAGCCATCCAAAATTTAGAATCCTATTTGATGGTTTCCGTCAAATATCAAACCCTCAATTACATAGAATCGAAGTTGACACGTGAAAAGTTTTCATTAACACTACCCTCTCAGTATGCCGAAGGTTCAAGCGAAAATACGGTTGAAAATACTGTTTTCGTACAAGATTTGATGAATGCCTTAGAAAATGCCCTCAATTCGCTGCCTGAAAAAACATGCGAAGCCTATCGGTTAAGCCGCTTTGAAAACCTAAGCGGTAAAGAAATTGCCGAGCGGATGAATTTATCCGAAAAGTCAGTTGAGTACCATATCTCTCAATCTTTGAAGTTTTTGCGGTCGCAATTGAAGGACTTTATAGCTGTTTGTGTATTGTTAACTTTTATTTGAAAATTTTATTTGAAAAAAAATACAAACTGCATTAGGGTATTTTGATTTACACCTTACTTACCATATAATTATCCAAAAATAAAATGAATAGAAAAGAATTTAGGGATTTGCTCCGTCGGTATTTAAACGACGATTGTTCGGTTGAAGAACGCCGTCTCGTTGACCAACTCTACGACCTCATCGGCGAAGAAACGCCTGTGAACTGGAACGATACGGATGAGGTATCCCGATTATTTCAGGAGGGGGTCGAAGAAAAGATGTGGGCAAAAATTGAAGCACAAACCATAGGCAAAATACCTACAAATAAACCCAACAATGTACTCAAACTAATAAACAAAAAATCTTTATCATTTTGGGTTTGGCGCATTGCCGCTGCCGCAACTATTATTGGTTTTGTGGCGATGCTTGGGTTAATGATGGGCAATAACAACAGTTTTACCAATATTTTAACCACTGAGACAGCTACAAGTCGTATGAAGGAAATCATCAAC
>JANMJN010001117.1:0-2848 GCA_031371355.1 Saprospiraceae bacterium | reverse complement strand
TATTCTCCAATTATTGGTCGAATATTCTCCGCCTGTCTTATTCCCTTTTGGCAGTTTTATAGAATTGGGTACAATATGGCATAAAATAACCCCGTGATGCCCTTTTTTCACTTTATTTTTAACAGCCGTACCTTTTTGGTCGCTTAGGAAAATACCGACACCCGCCGTTTGAATGTCGTTATTGGCAATCCATGTACCGATGCCACTCAAGTTAGCAATACCTGCCATAAGACCTGGATTGGCTTGCCATATAGTTGAACCTGTTATGGTGTTACTCATTATGGTTGTTTGGTCGGACTTTTCAATCATGACTGAAAACATAAAACTTTTGATGGTGCAATTCATCGCCGCACTGAGGGGGGCATTTTCAAACAAAATAGCGGTGCTGCCGTTGCTGTCAATCGGTTGAATTTCGAGGTTGATAATATAAGTTTGCGATGCATTATAAACATGGATAGCGGGATAAATATCCGTTACACCATTTGACAGATTCATCAGGCTTACTGAAGAACTGACTTTCAGAACCGCACCCGTTTCGCCAATAATTGTCGTTTTTGCACTGACAACAATACCAGTTGTTTCTGTATGTAAACCCGCACGCACATACACAATGCCCCCTTCTCCCGCATCTGTCAAGGCTTGAGCAAGGGCATTGTTTGAGCCGGCTTCAACAACAACCAATTTAGCCGCCATACGGGTTTTGATATTCAAATCTGTACTTTGCACCGCTTGGATTTGCAGCAAAGCATCTTGAATATCTCCTCTAATTTGTTGCTCGTTTATAATATTTGAGTCTTTACGGCAACTGAACACGGTAATGGAAATGGCTGCTAAAATGCAAGCATAAAGCATTAACTTTCTCATTTGGAAAAATTTAAGTTGTTAAGAAAAAATGTTTTTATATAGATCTATTCTTTGATAACTTGAATTGCAAAATTAAAAGCCCCCCCTCAGTATATTATCCCCCAAAAGAGTGATTTTTATATTTAATCACCGATTAAATAGGCAACGAAAGCAAGACAATCGTCCCTTGGGGCGATGTTTGAATACGGCATAGTCCACCAATGCCTGTCATTCGTTCTTGCATATTCATCAAACCATTGCCGTCAGCCGTCCCCCCCCTCAGTAAAGCGGGGTCAAAACCAACGCCATTGTCTTGAATCGAAATAGAAAGCGTATGATTGTCTGTTGTAAAAGTAATCTTTAACTCGCTTGCCGTCGCATGTTTCAGCACATTATTGAGTGATTCTTTGAAACACATCAACAGCACTTTGCGGTTTTCGCCGTTGATGTCGGTTTGCGGAATATCGGCAGGCAAACTTGTTCGGACAGTAATATTTGTCGGTTCAAAAAAATCATCGGCGTAGGTATCGAAATAGTTGACAACGCTTGAAAGACTGTCATGTCGTGCATTGACCGTCCATATCACTTCACGTACTTTTTTAGCAATGTCACGTGTAAAATCCACGAGGTTGTCAATTTCCGATATCGGTTGTTTGCCCGATTTTACTTTTTGGCGAATCATTTCCGCTTTGAGGTTGAGGGCAGAAAGGTCGCTGCCGATGTCGTCGTGCATATCGGCAGCGATGCGGAGTTTATCGGTGGCGAGTTGTTGCACTTCTTTTACTTTCACTTCTAATGAATTATTCGTTTTTGCAAAATCCCGCGCTAAAGTCAAGAACATACCTAAGGTGATACCAAAATTATTGATGTACATACCTATAATTCCTATAAACCCATAATCAGGGGAAATAATACTTAAATGAATTAAGGTATCAGTTATTATTTTCAAAAGAACACCAACGATGCAAAAGATACCACCATAGTAAACCATCAAACCTTCTTTATGACCCGCTTTGATAGATTTTCTAAGGATAATTTGGGTGTAAATAATCATGATAAAAAAACTGCTGGCAGAAAGAATAGTACCTAAGGGTGCATTGATATTTGTAAATAGAAGAATATTGATAAAAATAGTAAGCCCTAAAAAAATCCAAAACCACTTCGTTAAAGGTTGTTTGAGATAACTGTGTATGGATAATGATAAAAGCGGATAAAAACATATACCCACAACAAATCGGATGAGAATAAGTATCGTAAAGGCTGAAACGGATAGCGGGTCAATTCGATAATAGAAGGTTAAGAAAAAGATACCATCACTTAACATTGTTATACCAAATAGTAAATTCGTTTTTTGACTGGGTAAAAAATAATAAAAAGAAAAATGCGTCAGTGCTAAACAGAAGTAAAAGCCAATGATGATGACAAAACTTAGAATTGTATGAAGATAAGCACTTTGCGTTGCATTAATCGTTGCATCTTGTTGAAGGCTTAAATCAAACGGTGTTGATTTCGTAAAAACAAACTTTGGAAAATAAAAATTGCCGCGACTCAAGGAATATCGAACTGCAATGACATTATCATTTTGTTTTGAAAAAAGTACGTTAAAAGACGCGGCAAGCGGTGTGTGGTAGGCTTTTTCAATACTTGGATTTTGGCTAACAATACCAATTTTTTTCATAAAATTGTCATTCAAATAAACTTCTACTGCTCCCATAACAGCCAAAGAAGCTGAAATAGGCTTATTTAGCATCATTGAATCTACTTCAACATGAAGCCGAAACCAACCGATTTCGGCAGCACCAACTTGTGGCATATCTGACAATTGTTGGGTGAGGTCTATATCTTCCCAATCGCTGTCGTCAAAGTCTGTTTTTGCCCAATTAAGGTTATCTCCTGCGTGCCATTTCCAACCATTTTCCAAATAGACCCCCTCAGTAAGGAGGCTGTCAATTTGAAAAGCCGTGCTATCTTGAGCAAAAAGAGCAAGCGGAAAAAGCAGTAAAAC
>JANMJN010001109.1:0-7286 GCA_031371355.1 Saprospiraceae bacterium | reverse complement strand
CGCCCTTCCTTTTTCCCTTTCACAGAGCCTTCTGCAGAAATGGACGTTTGGTTGGGAACAGATACGCCTGAAAATACGCGCTTGACAAAGGGAACGGGCTGGCTCGAAATTTTGGGCTGTGGCATGGTTGACCCACAAGTTTTGGAGAATTGTGGCATTGATTCTAAGAAATATACAGGTTTTGCCTTTGGTATGGGTATTGAACGCCAGGCGTTGCGTTTGTTTTCGATTCCAGATATTCGTTTACTTTTTGAAAGTGATGTGCGGTTTTTGAAGCAGTTTGCGGCAGCAATATGATAGTGAAAAGTGAAAAATGCCCACTAAACGGAAATCGTTAGTGGGCATTTTCATTTCTTTTGTGCCAATTTAACCATAAAATAGGTCTCAAAAATGGTGAAAATGAAGTAAACGAGGAAAAAAGGGAGCGTGAAGTTTTTGGTTTCTGGGTGAAATATTTTTTTATAAATCAATAAAACAAAAACGGAAAGGAACATTTTGGCGAAGATGGTAATGATGATGAGGTTGTGAAAAAGCAGCTTGTTTTCGCTGTCTGAAGCCCGTTGACCAATAAAAAACATGGCGATACTGAGGGGTATGAACAAACCCAAACTCCACCACGTCACGCTGCAGTATTGGACAAAAGTGCCAAAAAATTGTTGTAAAATGAGGTTAAGTAGGACAACAAGTGTCGATGTAGCGACTAAAAGAGTTAAGAATGGGCGCAGAGTCATAGAGTTGTTTAGTTCAAAATTGTCATTCGTTTCGTATTTTGTTGGCATCGCGGATGACCATATAAATGGATAGGCTAATAGCGAGCATAGACATAATGAGTAGAAAAACAGGCTTAGTCATGCCTGTTTTTCCATCTAACCATTTTCCAAACAGGGTACCAAGGGCAATGGTTGTGCCCATTCTAAACGCAATATCGGTATAACGCAAAAGTGCGATGGGCGATGTGCGTTTTTTCGGATTGTCTGGCTTATTGTTTTTTACTGGCACCGTTTGCGTGTACTGTTTCTTCTTTAACTTGTTTAAGCTGTTGCGGTTTCGTATCTGTTTTCATTTTACAAGTCACGTCGAATATGGCACCAGGAGCGACTGACAGTTTTGAAGTTGTTACTTCTGCAATAATTTCTGCACTTTCTTTAACGCTTAACAAGTCACTCACTCGCAATTTGCCATAAAATTTACCTTCAATAACGGCATTTTGGCATCTTACTTCACCATCTATCATGCCTAATGGACCAATAATGACTTTTGCGCTACATGTTAATGTCCCTTTAATTGTGCCGTCAATACGAATATCGCTTTCTGCAACAACAGAGCCTTCGACTGTTGTACCGCGTACAAGACTATTGAGGGCGTTTTCACTTGATGACACTGAAGGTTTTACTCCTGTTGTTTTAACCTCTTCTGCTGTTTTTTTGCTACCGAACATGGTTCTATTTTTATTTTTTGATAATAAAAGATTTACGTTACTCTTTTTCTTAATGTATTGTACCTGTGTGTAAATCGGAATCTAAGGTAGGTGTTTATTTGTGAACAAAAAAATTTTGTATTAAAATCTGTTTGCTAAGATGTAAAAGCTCTTTTTACTTAGGGCTCTATTACTCATTTGAATATGTAATGAATTGTTTTCAATATTGAATTTTAATCAACCGTACACGTCGTCTGTCATCGCTTGGAACGATGATTTCGTTGGCGGCTACTTGCATGGCATCACGGAAACGCAGGTAAAGGTCTTTTCCTTGCGTGTTCATAATGGCATGACGCTCACCCTCGCCTGCACCGGTCAAGACAAATTCACTAACCGTTGTAGAGCGTTCAATTTCATCATTGAACAGGAAACGCAAGGCAGATGGCGTTTTTGCTAAGAAAAATGAAGAAAAACGGGCATCATCGTCTTGTGAAATTTGTTTTTTATGAAAAATAGAACGCCATTGTGCCTCGCCGTTGGGAGCGATAGACATCGCAAAAACATTCTCATAAAAATAATCCATTGACAAACCTAATGCACTGGCACCGCCGCCTAAATAGCGTCCAGTGTTCGTCATCGTTGATGTGGAACGTCGCTCGACAAGCTTAGCTTGTTCGATGATAGCAAGGATACCACCGTCGAGCCGATGCACAATATCTTGTACTTTGAGGTCAACCAACCCTTTCGTATCAGTTATTTTTTTGCCCAAAAGGGCAGAAGCCAAGTCATCATCGAATGGATGGATTGCAAAAGTAAAGTTTCCATTCTCAATATACTGAGGGGGTAGGCTGATGAAATAATGACCTTGCGCTCTGATAAAATTTTTGGCAGAATAAAGCCCTGCTGCAACCAACCGTTTATTGACATTGTCAAAACTAAACTTAACATCAAGGCTTACCATGTCTGTGATGGGCAATGAAAACGTCTTTTCCCCGCTTTCTTTGCTGTATTTCGTAATCTCAAAACGATGTTTTTCGCTGTTGATACGGTTATCTTCTTCTATAATCGAGTAAAATTCGGCTTGATTATTAAAAATCTGTTGCTCAAAACGGTCGTATCTGTTCCAGTCTGGTTTTATTTCAATGGTTTTATCCCAAATTAGGCGAAGCGAATCGAGGTTGACAGCTAACGCCTTGATGCGGTGGTTTTCGATGACTTCATAAATCAAAATTGATTTTTTATCTTCTGAATAAAGTAATTCTAATTTTGGCGAAGTAAAATCCTTTCCCCAATCATAGACTGTTGTGGAGTCCAGCAGTTTCGCTTGTCCATCGTATTTATGAATTTTGATATAGTTGTGATTTTTCTTTCTATATTGATAAATGAGGTTAAAATCCTGCCGTGTACCTAAGACTTCAAGGATTGTTGCGCTGTTTTTGCGGTCTGGCTCAAGTTCCCGTTCCCACATCTTGTGTAACTTAGCATCGTAAGCACGCAATTTAACTTCTCTATCGTCGAGTAGAAAAAACAAGATGCGATCATTGTATTTGCCAATCAAACCATAGCCGTCAGCACCGCCGATAGAAATTTCATCAGACATGCTCAATGTTTGAGCTATTGCGACGAAACTTTGCAATAAAATAAGGATTGTTAATAGTTTTTTCATATTTTCAATATTTTATCGGAGGCTTAAAGAGTTAGTATTCGAGATAAAGTTAAATAAATTTTGGAAGTCAAACATAAAAAAAACTGTCTGAAAGTAAACAACTTTCAGACAGTTTTGGGCAAAATACTTAAAATTTAACGATTTATTAAGCCTTACACACTTAGATAAGACATCAGTGATTCATAATGTTCTTGTAAGGAGTCAATATACTCAGACTCGCTGAATGAAGCTTTTATTTCGTAATCGAAACGGCTAAAACTTGCCAAAATTTTTGAAATATCTGAACGATTCAGTTTTAAGGTAATATCAATTTCGGTTGAGTCGGGCGCAGAGGTGATGAAGGAGTTGAGTATAATCGCATTTTCAGATTCAACAATACGGGCAATTTGCGCCAAAGAATAGTTATAACGATTGACTGTCAACACGATAACGCTTCCATGTTCTCCGAAAGACGCACTGCCCGCAAAAAACTTGAGCAAGTCTTCAAGGGTGACGACACCCATATAATTTTGCTGTTTGTCAACAACAGGTATCAATGTGAGTTGATACTCATTGAGCAAACGCATGATGTCGTAAATGTGGTTCCGTTCATAGACAAACGGATGTGCCATTTTCAGTTCGTAAGAGCCAACGGATTCTTGTGAGTCGAATCCAAAAATTTCATCTTCTGAAATCAAACCTAAAAGTTGCGTGCCATTCACAATTGGTAAGTGGCGGACGTGAAAGTCACTCATCATTGCCAACGCATCTTCGCCTGTATCCGATGTCCGCAGAGGGACAATTTCTTCTGAAATTAAATCTTTTACCATCATAGCCGTAAGTGTGTTTTGGTTAAAACTATAACGTTGTAGCTCTCTTAATAGTTCTTAGCGATTCGTTAAGTTTAATTAAAGTAATGAGTATGACTCTTAACACGAGCAATTTCCACTTATTTTTCAATAAAGCAAAAATTTGTATGATTTTTTTTTAACTACATTCAAAATTAGAACATTCTACTGTAAAAACAATACCCTACAGTATTAGATTTTGGGATAAGTGTAAAAACTTATTCCGAAATTAACCTCATTCGTATAGTTTTCGTGACATATCTGCAAATTCTTTTTCGCTCAATAATCCACCCTCACGACGTTTAGTCAGATCTTTGAGCTGTTGCAGAATCTCGGAATGTTCCATGTCTTCCGTCATTCTAAATCCATTTCGTGCAAAAGTCTCAAATTCAGGCTGAACCCGCAAAAATGCTAAGGCTTCATGTGTCTTTATTTTGTCATAATCTTTAAAACCCAACTCGGTGGCTTTTTGAAGATGATAAAATGCCAGTTCTTTTTGTTCTGTCAAGGAATAACAACAAGATAAATTCCAATGCACAGCAACATCTGCGGGGTCAATAGCTAATGCCTTGCCAAAATCTTCTGTAGCACCTTGATAATCGAAATCTTTGAATTTCGCCAATGCCGATTGCTTCAAATTTTCCTTTTGAGAAACAGAAGACTTTTCAGGCTTTTGATACTGAGGGGGGGCAGTTGGGCGCATTCGAGCGCGGGCTTCACGGTTTTGTTGTGCCGCTTGTTGCTCTGCACGCTGTTGTTCTTTTTGCTGTTCCCTCTGCTCTCTTATTGTATAGTCACTTTGATTATTTTGATTTTGTTGCTCACGCCACAAATCTTTATTGTATTTTCTGTTGAAATCATTATCACTCTTCGTTAATAAAACGATGAAATTGATGAAACCAACTAAAGCCGCTATCTGTGGTTTACCTGCAAAAAACGTGAGCATACACATAAACATACCCAATCCTATGCGCCCCAGATAAAAGAATTGGACACCAAAAACGCCCAAAACGAGCGAAAGTAAAGCTGCTGTTATTTTATTTTTCATAAATATTAAGTTTAGTCCGTATGAAATAGAAATCATAGTTCTGTCAAATCTAACACTTTTTTGATAGAAAATGACTCATCTCGGTTTCGTTTTTTCGACCAATCGGGGTCGTTATCCGTTAGTCGTTAGTTGGTAGTCGTTATTCGAATATCAGAATAATTGAAAAACGACTAACAAATACCGAAGCAAAATAAAGCCTTGTTTCTTAAATTTGCATTTCTTTTTAAATTCCTTTGTCATTTTGTAAAAATAAAATCTTTTCAACCGTTCCTACGTTTTAATACTATCAACTAATGACCCCCTCAGTATTATCACTAAAAAATTCCTTTTTGAAATGAAAAAAATACTTGTTACTCTTGCTCTTATTGCCATCGGTGTCGCTCAATTGCAGGCGAGCGTGATTTTATTGCCCATGGATTTGAAACAAAAGGAGCACCTCAAAGCCTACGGTATCACGTATTTAGTGCTGGCAAAAGGCATTGAAGCGCATTGGCTTTTGAACTATCGAGGAGGCAGCTTTGCCTTTCCACATCAATTGGCTTTTGAAAGAGAATGTAAAACACGCAACGTTACTTACGAAGTGCTGAGTGATGCTCAATTTGCAGGTATTCAAAGAGAGATATCAAATCCAGAAGTCAATATGGACGATATTAAGCTCGAAGTTGCCCCTAAAATTGCCGTTTACACACCCGATGTGGATGCCAAAGGCAACAAAGTTCAACCTTGGGATGATGCCGTTACGATGGTTTTGACTTATGCCGAAATCCCATACGATGTCGTTTATGACCGTGAAGTCGTCGACGGCAAATTGGCACTTTATGATTGGTTACACTTGCACCACGAGGATTTTACAGGTCAATATGGCAAATTTTACCGCAATTACGGTCATGCGCCTTGGTATCGTGATAACCAACGTCGCGCCGAAGAATTATCGAAATCGCTTGGTTTTGCTAAGGTTTCACAGTGCAAACTGGCTGTTTCGAAGCGAATAAAGGATTTTGTTGTCGGTGGCGGCTTTATGTTTGCCATGTGTTCGGCAACTGATAGTTACGACATCGCCCTCGCTGCCGAGGGTGTGGATATTTGTGCCGCCATATACGATGGTGACCCAGCCGATCCACAAGCACAGGAAAAATTAGATTTCTCAAAAACCTTTGCCTTCAAAAATTTTCAACTCACACGCGACCCGATGGAATACGAGTTTTCAAGTATTGACAACAACTATGGTCGCCCAGCTTCACCTGAAACGGATTATTTCACTTTATTCGATTTTTCTGCAAAATATGACCCGATTCCAGCCATGTTGACACAGTGTCATACCCGAACTGTCAAGGGTTTTATGGGTCAAACAACGGCTTTTGTCAAAAAATATATCAAAGACGATGTGTTGACTCTTGGCGAGAATAAGCCTTATAACGAGGTGCGGTACTTACATGGCGTTCTTGGTCAAGGCTTTTTCACATTTTACGGAGGTCACGACCCCGAAGACTATCGCCACTATGTCGAAGACCCTGAAACGGATTTGAGTCTTCACCCACAATCGCCTGGCTACCGCCTTATTTTGAACAATATTTTATTCCCTGCGGCTAAGAAAAAACACCGTAAAACTTAGAAAGAGATAAGTGAAAAACGAAAAGTGAAAAGTGGGCATACATTTTTCACTTTTTGTTTTTCTATCAAATATTCATTTAGCTTTTCACTTTTCACTTTTCACTTAAAATGACTTTTCACGCTAACGGAAAACTTTTGCTCACAGGCGAATATTTCGTCCTCGACGGTGCGACTGCCTTAGCTTTGCCAACAAAGGTAGGACAATCACTCGTTGTTGAACACGAGCCAGAAATCAATGGAAAGAGTCTGTTTTGGTGTGCTGTCGCACCAAACGAATATCCTTGGTATAGTGCTTCAGTGCACATTCCAGGACTTTTTGTTAAAATTTGGGATGGCTCGATGGATTTCAGCGATAGTTTGATGAAGATTTTCAAGGCAATCGGTAAACTTGATCCAAACTTTTGGTACAAACAAAACGGTATGACCTTAAGCACAGAATTAGAATTTCCGCACAATTGGGGTCTCGGTTCCAGTTCTACATTGATTTGGCTCTTAGCAAAATGGGCAAAGATTGACCCTTTTGCCTTAAATGACTTGACTTTTGGTGGTTCGGGCTACGATATTGCTTGTGCTGGTGCGAGCAAACCCATTTTTTTTCAAAGAAAAAATAATACACCTATATATACAGAAGTAGATTTCAAACCGCCGTTTGCCGATAATCTCTATTTCGTTTTTTTAAATCAAAAACAAAACTCACGTGATGGCATTGCGCGCTAC
>JANMJN010001087.1:0-3845 GCA_031371355.1 Saprospiraceae bacterium | reverse complement strand
ATGCTGTTTTGGATAAACCGACACATCAACTTCCGTTATTTGAACTTCTAAACCCAGAGATGCAAATTTGTTGATAGATGCCTCCAATTCTGCCGCCGAAGGCTCATAAAGTGACCAATGTCCTTGCAAACCCACACCATGAATCGGTACACCTTTGTCTTTTAGTTTTTTGACTAATTGATAGATGCGTTCACGTTTTGAAGCATTTTCTGTGTTGTAATCGTTGTAAAACAACTTCGCATTTGGGTCGGCAGCATGAGCGTATTCAAAGGCTTTTTCGATGTATTCTTCGCCAATAATTTTATAAAATTCGGACTCTCTATAAATTTTATCGCCACCATCGGGAACGGCTTCGTTGACCACATCCCAGACATAAATTTTGCCTTTGTAACGCGTAACAACATCGGTGATATGTGTTTTCAAACGTGCCAAAAGTTCTTCTTTTGTCACCGTTCTATCGTCTTTTTTAAAAAACCAATTAGGCGTTTGGGTATGCCAACACAAATTATGACCCCTCAGTAAAAGCTTGTTTTTTTGAGCAAAATCAACGATTTTATCCGCGGGTGCCCAATTATAGCGATTTTCTTCGGGGTGAATCGGACCCATTTTCATCGCATTTTCAGGTGTCATACTGCTAAAATGTTTCTTTATCAAAGCCGCAGATTGCAAATCATCAAACAGTTGCGGCGCAACAGCAACACCTATCGGGAAGTAGTTTTTATAATAATCTTTTAAACCTTTTTCATTTGGATTTTGAATCAAAACCCTTGTTTCGGGCGCACCGAGATAGCTTGATTTTTCATCACCTTTGTTTATCACAACTTTTTGAAAAACGACACCTGCATCAATCAACCACAATTTGAGCGTATGCTCACCTGCTGTTTTAAACGTATGTTTTGTTTTTAAAATGGCAATATTATCGGCTACCATTTTTTCCCAAGCTTTGTTCGACAAATCTGGCGTCACATTCATGACTTGTGGCGTTTCATCGTCAACAGAAATGGCAAATTGTAAACTGGGCGATTCATTAAAATTCAGACTGGGCGATACATAAGTTGATACCGTCACTTCTCCCGCTGCATTTGCCCAAACACGATAGTCCAAATGCGGTGTTTTTTCAGTCAGTTTTTGCTTTGGAGTCGTCACAGGCATAATCGTTATGCCCGAAGCCGTGCGACCAATATCAGGTAGCACTTGCCAACGAATTTTATCCATTTCTACTTTGTTCGTAAAATGCTCTGCTTCAATCGAAATCGTTTTATCAACTTCTATAAAACCATAAAAATCAACGATTTGTGGATTATTTACGGGTATAATAACCGTAAATTTTTGACCATCAGAGGTGATGATACTGAGGGGTATGCGTTGCCGACCTTTAGGCAAATTGGCGGCATCAATGTCCACAGTTATAAATTGATCCGTTCCGACAGCTCCTTTGGTAGCCGATAGTTTTACCGCCTTTTCATTGGTTTCGATAGAAAACTCAAAATATTTTTGCCCTTTATTAAAAATATCAATATAGCGTGTTTGTGGCAATGCTGCATTGATTTCGGGTAATTCCAAATCAGGATTCAAACCCTCAACGACTATGCCTGCCGTTGGTTTTTCAAGATAATTTGTGTACTTTATTTCTGGCATTTTTTGCTCTTTGGGCTGTTGCCAATAGGTGTAGCCAATATGTGTTTGAGACATCATTTGATTCCATTTGCCGCCCGCTAAAGTTTTGTGATAGGTATCCGTTAATTCCTTATCATATAAATACAATTTTTTGGCACGCTCGGCTAAATCATTGGCAGAAGTACGTCCTTGTTGTGCATACAGTCTGTTTTTTGCCGTTGTCACATACAAATCATTGAGATTCGCACAGGCTTTTACAGGAAATAAAATGAGTTGATAAAACGCATCACGATACTCGGGCGACAAGTCCGCGTAAATCGCTTCGGCATCTTTTTCTAACTGCCGATAATCGGCTACAACGGTTTCTGCTTCACGGTAATTCACCAAACTATAGGTTTCAGGTGCAAGCAATTCAGGTTTTCGACGGGCGTTAAAGTTGGCGTACCCCCTCAGTATTTCGGCAATTTTAGCAGCGTGTTTTGCGCCAAATTGTTGTGCTGTCCAGCGTTCTGTATAAAACCGCAAACTTTGTACAGGCAACCTTTCTGGATTCCAAGCATAGTCCAAAAAGAACTGAATCGGAAATTCCATCGGCTTAATATCACCTACGTTCACAATCCAAATTTTCGTCGCATCGTAGCGATAAGCCAAGTTCATTTGTTCCCAAACCCGCGGTATGTTATTGGTATTCAGCCATTTATAATTGCGTGGTCCACCGACATAGTCATAATGATAATAAATGCCGTAACCACCTGACCGCTTCGGCGCATCGAGTTTTGGCAGCTTGCGAATATTGCCCCAATTGTCGTCACATAACAATAAAGTTATATCATCATCAACGCGCATACCCTTGTCGTAATAATCCTGAACTTCCTTGTATAATGCCCATAATTGCGGCGTTTCAGAAGCTTTTTTGCATGTTACATCGGCAATAATTTTGCGCTGATCACCGACTATACGCTCCAATAAAGACGTTGCCGTTTCTCTCGACATTGGTTCGTCGCCATCGCCCCGCATACCGACGGAGACGATTTTATCATAATTTTTCATCCTTTCCATACCGCCAGTCCAAAATGTACGGAGACTTGAATCATTTGTGGCATAGTTCCATTTACCGCCTTTGCCATACCGCCGCCACTCGTCGTGCGCACGACCCAAAGGCTCGTGGTGGGATGTGCCCATGACGATACCGTATTCATCAGCAACGATGCCGTTTTGTTTGTCATCGTCATAAAAAGCATTGCCCCACATGGCGGGCCAGAGATAATTGGCTTTTAAACGGAGGATGAGTTCAAAGACATGTTCATAAAACTGGACATTAAAACCACCGAATTTTTCCTTCGTCCAACCTGATAAAGCGGGTGCTTCGTCGTTGATAAAAATGCCACGATATTTGACAACAGGTTTGTCTGTTTTAGTGAAATTGCCACGTAAATACACCTCTTTTTTCTTTTGAACTGGCACATCTGCCCACCAATACCAAGGCGAAACACCCATCATTTGCGACAAATCGAACACGCCAAAAGCTGTCCCACGCCTATCGCTACCGACAATGACCAAAGCCTTTTCAATACCAGACATTGGTTGGTCCACCACTTGAATTTGATAGGCTTCCCATTGATTATCAAGACTTTCTGTCTTGATTTTTTTATCAGCAACCAATTTTTTGATAGCAGCAGATTGATTTAACGTGCCAATAATGATGATATACTGAGGGGGTGTTTGCAGGGAGTTGGTAATCGTCGGCTTCTTACCTGTGACCAATTCAATATCGTGTTGCAACCAAGTGGTGGCTTTTCGGACGGTGTTTAAGTCCTTATCGTCTACATAAATAGCGGTTGCACCCGCCGTCGTTACAATCGGAAATGCACCCGTTGCATTTGCTTCGAGAATGGGTTGCTGTGGTTGTGCTGTTAGTTTTAACGCTATTAAAAAGCATGTAAACAAGAGAAAGAATATCTTTTTCATGACTTTATGAAATTAAATGTAAAGGTGAAATGTTTGATAATGGCTCTATTACAACTTACTATTGCTCAGAAAAGCAATCCGTTTACTATCAGGCGACCACGAAGGCACATTAATCGTTCCCTGCCCACCATATATATAGGCGATATTGCGAGCAATGCCACCAGAAGCAGGCATCAAACGCAAGTAGATTTTTTGATACCACGGGTGGTCAGTCGGATTGATTTCTTTTGGAAAAGATAAATAGACAATCCATTTGCCAT
>JANMJN010000976.1:0-2868 GCA_031371355.1 Saprospiraceae bacterium | reverse complement strand
ATTTTTTATTTTTTTTGCAAAAAAAATAAAAAATCTATTCATGTTCTGTTTACTATACCTTTTTCAAAAACAAAACTCACAGCACAACTATCTTACCCGAAGCCCAACGACCCTCTTTTGTCTGGATTTTATAGATATATATACCCGATTTTATGTCTTGCCGCTTGAGCGTGTAGCTGCTTTTTTCAAAATTATCATGTATTATCCAACGACTATGGATGTCATATAGGTCAAAAATGCCGCCGATACTGAGGGGGGTATTGCCCATGATATGAAAAGTTGTTTCGGTCTCAAATGGATTAGGTGATACTTCTATGAGGACTGTTTGATTGTTAACGTCTATTGTTTTAACCGTATTAAAAATAGGTTTTGCAATGGTGTGCGTGGCTAAATTTGTGATGACAGGTGCATTATAATCAAAATAAATACCTGCGCTGTTTTCTATTTTTGTACCAATCGGTACATCCTTTTTCTGTTTGATTCTAAACTGCACAAAACCATTGGAGGCGGCTTCATTTCTGAAAGAATCGGGTAAAAAAATAGGATTAAATGTAAATTGTAAGATGTTTTTATCATACAGCATGGGCTTGTAAGGATGGCTGGATGCGCCAAATTCTATTGTTTCCATATCCAAATAACGTGTATCAATCGTATCTCTAATCACAACCGTAAAAGCCGTGTCGTTTCCTGTGTTTTGGAATCGAATTTTATAGGTTAAGTCTTGGTTTTGGTCAATATTCTTTTTATTGCCATAACCTAAAGGGTAGCCTGTCTTGTCATTTGGGTCATAAGAATTAGAAACGACAGCGCAAGACATCGCTACGGAAGGCGCATTGTCATCGAAAGCAAAATTATTGACAAAACCCGTAGCCGCACTTTGATTTGTATTAGAACGACAGCCTTCCACAAAGGCGGTGGGCGTTGAAGAGATGGGATGATTGGGTTCTTGTTCAACCGTCAATCGCCATGTATGACCATTGGCTGGAAAACGCTTGGTCAGAGTCGTTTGGGCCGTTAATGGATGAATTGCCCATGGTTGCGGCGTATCATTGTCAATAATCAAAGCATTTCTACTTTGAGAAGCAACAGTTCCTGTATTTTTTATGAAAAATGCAACAGAATCTTGTTCACAAACACCTGAAATTGAGAGGTTTGCACCCGACCAAGACGATGTATTATTACAACTGGTGTCAGGATAGATGGCTGCACGAACACAAATGTTTTGCCCCAATCTAACTGTATCGCCGCAACGAACACGGGTATTGATGATAAAAAGACCTCTTTGATTCGGCTCTATATTGCCGATATTGAATTGATAGAACTGCCCCGATTGATTACTGAGGGGTATTGTCGCATTGATAAATGCTAATTTTGGGTCTAATTGAACGTTCACATAAGCATTTTCAGCCGTTCTAATACCCAAATTGCTATAATTGACAATAAGAGAGCTTAATGTACAGGGACGCAAACGACCTATAGCAATATCTGTATATAAAAAAGCGCAATCTTCAAAATTTTGAAACACATTGACACTATCCGTTTGACCGAAGCCTGAAAATCGCGTACTTTTAGTAACACAGGACTGCCAAATGCGTCCTTTTATAGTGGGTTCAGCTAATTTAATGTCCATAACACCTGTATCACAACGCATAGCATACTGCCCAAGAGAATCCGTTAAACTCCAAACGGCGTTGCCATTTTTGTCTTTTGCCGTTACTATCCAATTGGCACGAGGCTTATCTTCCGCATCTTTTTTGCAATTGCCATTGTAATCAATAAATGCCGTGCCGACGATTCTGTTCAAAAACAACTGTTCATTATTGCCGAATTTGATGATTCTACTAACTAATTGTTGCGAATTAGTAAACGTATTGCCGACGACGACAAAGTTTCCATCACTCGTTTGTATGCCCGAGCGTGCTTGAAAAGGTAATTCATTCGTTTTTTCTGCAAGGGGTTTAAACCATCGCTTATCACCATTTTTGTCAAGCATTGTGACTTCACCAGAAGAACGACCGGGATTAACTTCGTTGACAATTAATATGTCTTTATTAGCACTGTTGCTCCAAGACTTATGTTTTATCTCTTGTCGCCATATTTGTCTGCCGAGTGTATCCACCTTATATATAAAACCTTCACCTTTTGAGACTAAAAGCGTTTGGTCAGCGGCGGCGGTAATCTCGAAAAGATTTTCTACACTAAAAGGGAGTTTGGCGAGTAAACGTCCTGTTTGTGAACTGTATTTCCATATCGCATCGTTGACGAGTGCATACACATTGTCTTTGATAACCGTAAATTCTGGCAAACGACCAACGAGGAAGGTATCTAAATTGATAAGCAATCTTTGTGAAACACTGCTGCCATTCAAAGGGTTGATAATGTGCATCGTAATATTGTTAAGATTGCTTGCCGATAGCGTCACAAGGTTGCCGGTACTGAGGGGTCTTATACGATTAATAAATCCACCCGATACAGTTGTTGCCCAAATTTGCCGCAAATCGGTGTCATAGCAAATAATGCGGCGATCACT
Source organism: Saprospiraceae bacterium (assembly GCA_031371355.1). Lineage (GTDB taxonomy): Bacteria > Bacteroidota > Bacteroidia > Chitinophagales > Saprospiraceae > JAAFJT01. The sequence goes on along the minus strand of JANMJN010000976.1, from coordinate 338 downwards.
GACACCAAACAAAGCACCCGCAAATTGCAAATCATAGGAAAAGCCTTGCCCTGTATTCACAGATTTGACAAAACTGCCATTTCGATTGGTTTTCACTAAAACAGTATTAACGAGCCCATTAACAGGTTGCGTTGTGCCTTCACAAACGAGTTGCCCATCGTTTAACTCGACGACTTTCCACAAGCGAAGTGGTTCAGTTGGATAAAATCTATCCCAAATTTGGGCAAAAAGAGAAGAGGTGAACAGCAGACTGGCTGCCATTGTGACGAAATGTTTCATGATTTAGAGTTTTGAAAATTAAATAAGAAGGATATAGGAGCGGCGTTTTCTGTTTGGTC
>JANMJN010001006.1:0-8376 GCA_031371355.1 Saprospiraceae bacterium | reverse complement strand
CCAAAAGCATCAGATGCTTTACCCCCTCAGTATTTCGAACTCAGAGATTGTCAAAGAATGATATTTTTTGACAAGAGCAGGACTGTGTCTTTCTCAAAACATTTAACAATATGCCTAAAATTTTGCTGTTGATTAGCCTATTCGCTTCGGTAGGCTTTACTGCTTGTAGTCACAAGAAAGAAGAAGAAAAAAAAGAAGTAGTTAAACTGCCAGTAACCAACCCAATCGTCATGGATACGACCATTACGAAGGATTATATTGCCGAAATACAATCCATACAGAATATAGAGGTGCGTGCAAAGGTGAAAGGGTTTCTGGAAACCATCAGTGTTGACGAAGGTCAACGCGTGGAAGCGGGTCGAATGCTTTTTACCATTCGTTCTCGCGAATATGAGGCAGAGTTGGCAAAAGCCCAAGCGCGGGTCAAAACAACTGAATTGGAAATGCAGAATGTTAAGACGTTGGCGGACAAAAATATCGTTTCGCAACCTGAATTGGCATTAGCTATTGCAAAAGTCAATGAAGCAAAAGCCGAACAAGGTATTGCTGAAACTGCCCTAACGTTTACGAAGATAACCGCACCTTTTGGTGGCATAGTGGATAGGCTAAAGTTCAAAATCGGGAGCTTGATTGACGAAGGGACTTTATTGACTTCTTTGTCGAACAATAAAGAAGTCTATGCCTATTTCAATGTGTCTGAAAAAGAGTATTTGGATTATAAAACGAAGGGGAAAGACAATGGTAGAAATGTTGTTTCCCTGTTGCTTGCCAATAATCAGCCGCATAAATATAAAGGGGTTATAGAAACCATTGAAGGTGAGTTCGACAAAAACACGGGCAGCATTGCTTTCCGCGCTAAATTCCCTAATCCCGATTTTCTTTTGAAACATGGTGAAACTGGAAAAGTGCAATTGACGGTTGATTTAAAAAATGCTCTGGTTATTCCTCAAAAGGCGACGTATGAGTTACAGGATAAAACTTATGTGTTTGTAGTGGATGATAATAATGTCGTCAAAGCCAGAAATATTACCATCAAACAGAAATTCCCAAATTTGTATGTCGTCGAATCAGGTTTGTCTGTCCATGATAAAATACTTTTGGAAGGTGTTCAAACCGTGAAAGAAGATGATAAGATCGAAACGGAATTGCTTCCTGCAAGAGAGGTGATGGAGCATTTGCAATTAATCAAACAATAGACATTTCAATTCATACAACGGAAATAACATGTTTAATAAATTTATATCGAGACCCATACTTTCTATTGTTATCTCGCTTATCATTAGTTTATTGGGTGTTTTGGCATTAACGCAATTGCCTGTAACGCAGTTCCCTTCGATTTCGCCACCCAAAGTAAATATCACTGCTGAATATCCTGGTGCAAATGGCGAGTTGATGATAAAAGCGGTCGTTATTCCCTTGGAACGTGCGATAAATGGTGTTCCTGGCATCAAATACGTTGCTTCTGATGCGGGTAACGACGGTACAGCGACGATTCAATGCGTTTTTAACTTAGGCACTGACCCGAATATCGCTGCGGTGAATATTCAAAATCGTGTCGCCGCTGTCATTAACAAATTACCACCAATTGTGGTCAGAGAAGGTGTGAAAATCACGCGTGAGGAGTCGAATATGCTCATGTATGTCAATGTGTACAGTACTGACCCCAGTTTAGATGAGAAGTTTTTATACAATTTTGCAGATATTAATTTGCTGTCTGAATTGAAACAGGTGAATGGGGTAGGTGTTGCGGATATTCTTGGAGATAGAGAATTTGCCATGCGTATTTGGTTGAAACCAGATCGAATGTTAGCGTATAAAATTTCTGCCGACGAGGTCATGAAAGCCTTAGAAGAACAAAGTTTGGAAGCATCGCCTGGTCGAACAGGGGAAAGCTCGGGTAAAAAATCACAGGCTTTTGAATACGTTTTAAAGTATTCAGGGCGATATAGTAACAAAGAAGGTTACGAAAACATCATATTGCGCTCGACATCTGACGGGCAAATTCTGAGGTTAAAGGACGTTGCAGATGTCGAATTTGGCAGTTCTTACTACGATTTGTATTCAAAATTGAATGGCAAAACCTCCGCAGCGATAACCATTAAGCAATCCTACGGCAGTAATGCCAGCGAAGTTATCAAGAACGTCAAAGCAAAATTAGAGGAGGTAAAAGCCTCTTCCTTTCCCAAAGGGATGGATTATGAAATCAGTTATGACGTATCAAAATTCTTGGATGCGTCCATCGAAAAGGTCGTTCATACCTTGGTTGAAGCCTTTATTTTGGTGGGTTTGGTGGTTTTTATATTCTTAGGTGATTGGCGTTCTACCTTAATTCCAGCGATTGCCGTGCCTGTTTCCTTGATAGGAACGTTCTTTTTTATGCAATTTTTTGGCATTACGCTGAATTTGATTACGCTATTTGCCTTAGTGCTTGCCATTGGTATTGTCGTAGATAATGCCATTGTGGTCGTCGAAGCGGTTCATGCCAAAATGGAAGAACTGAATGTTGAGGCACAAGAGGCAACCGAACTTGCCATGCACGAAATAAGCGGTGCCATCATAGCGATTACCTTAGTTATGGCGGCGGTTTTCATACCCGTAGCTTTCATGGCGGGTCCAGTGGGCATTTTTTATCGGCAGTTTTCAGTAACGATGGCGACTTCGATTGTTTTGTCGGGTGTCATTGCTTTAACCTTAACGCCCGCTTTATGTGCCATAATGCTTAAAAATCCGCATGGAAAAGCAAAGAAAAAAACCATACTCAATCGCCTTTTGGCAGGTTTCAACAACTGGTTCAATCGTGTACTGGGTCGGTATAAAAGTATTTTGACGGTCATTGTCAATCGGCGTGTCGTCACATTTTTAGTTTTGGTACTCTTCTGCGTAGGTACTTGGGCTTTAAGCGGTTCCGTGCCGTCTGGGTTTATCCCCAATGAAGACCAAGGCGTTTTTTATGCCATCATTCTTACGCCCCCAGGTTCGACATTAGAAAGAACGGATGCCGTTAGTTCGCAGGTACAAAAAGTTGCGGAAGAAATAGAAGGTGTTGCATCGGTTTCATCTATGGCAGGCTATGAAATTTTATCGGAAGGCACAGGCGCAAATGCTGGAACTTGTTTGGTCAACCTCAAACCTTGGGAAGAGCGCAAACATTCGATGCAGGAGATAATGAATGAATTGGAGGAAAAAACCAAAGACATTAAAGGTGCGAGCATCGAATTTTTCCCTCCTCCTGCTGTTCCGGGCTATGGTGCTGCAGGTGGTTTTGAATTACGCCTTTTAGATAAAGGTGGCAGTGGCGATTACAAATTGATGGAAACCGTCTCTAAAAATTTCGTAGAAGAATTGAGGAAAAGACCGGAATTGACTTCAGTTTTCAGCTTTTACAGTGCCAGTTTTCCGCAATTTATGCTGAATATTGACAACGACAAAGCACAACAAAAAGGCGTGACGATTGACAATGCCATGAGTACTTTATCAACGCTTGTCGGTAGTAACTATGAAACCAGTTTCATCAAATACGACAGACAGTATAAAGTCATGGTACAAGCGTTACCCGAATATAGAGCCTTGCCAGAGGATATTCTGAAACTCTATGTCAAAAATGATAAAGGGGAAATGGTGCCTTACTCTGCCTTTATGACAATGGATAAAGTCTATGGTTTGTCCGAAATTACCAGACACAATATGTACAATGCCTCGGAAGTCAGTGGTGACGCTGCACCAGGTTATAGTAGCGGTGCGGCAATTGATGCCATTTTGGAAGTGGCAAAAACCAAATTACCAAGGGGTTTTGGCATTGACTGGGCAGGTATTTCAAAAGACCAAGTCGGTCAAGGCAACCAAGCCATTTATATTTTCCTTATTGTCTTGGTGTTTGTCTATTTGCTTTTAGCAGCTCAATACGAAAGTTTCATTTTGCCATTTCCTATCCTTTTGTCCTTGCCGACGGGTATTTTCGGAGCCTTTTTATTTCTCAAACTCATGGGCTTAGAGAACAACATTTATGCACAGGTTTCTATGGTCATGTTGATTGGTTTGTTGGCAAAGAATGCCGTATTAATCGTCGAGTTTGCTGTACAAAGACATCGGGCGGGTGCGACTGTATTGCAAGCTGCCATAGAAGGTTCAGCCGTCCGCCTCCGTCCCATCTTAATGACTTCTTTTGCCTTTATTGCGGGTTTGATTCCGTTGGTCAGGGCAACAGGACCGGGTGCGATTGGTAACAGAACGATTGGTTCAGCCTCTGCGGGGGGTATGTTGTTTGGAACAATTTTCGGGGTTCTTCTCATTCCAGGGTTGTACTATATTTTTGGACGTATCTCCGAAAAACATCCGCTTGTTGAACGTGAAAATGAAAATCCTTTAACAGAAGAAATTGATCATAATGTTTAAAATGAAAAAATATAATAATAGCAAGACGTTCATGTTCGGGGAACTTTCAAAGTTCCCCGAACATAATACGCACCCCCTCAGTACTTTGCGAAAATACGTACCGTTTTTAGTCGCCATGCTTTACATCTTTCAAACAAGTTGTAAACTGCCCGTACCCTTACAAGTGCCAAACCTGAAACCGATGCCATCGGCTTACAGGAACACAACCGACACAACCAATTCGGCGGATAGAAGCTGGCGAGAATTCTTTAACGACCCAAACCTCATCTCGCTCATTGACACAGCCATTCACAACAATCCTGAACTCTTAATGACTTTGCAGGATATTGAAATGGCGCAATATAAAATCTTGCAAAGAGAAGGCGCATTACACCCCTCAGTAATGGCGGGCGGCGGATTGGGTTTTGAGAAAGTCGGGCGATATACATCGCAAGGGGCGGGTGATGCTTCCGCCGAAATTACACCTGGTAAAATAGTGCCTGAAATCCTTGCAGATATGTCAGGCGGCATCAGAGCAAGTTGGGAAATTGATATTTGGGGCAAACTCAAAAGTGCCAAGAGCGCAGCAATGGCAAAGTATCTCGCCACGATTGAAGGCAGAAACTTTGTACTCACCAACTTGATTGGTGAAATCGCCAATTCTTACTATGAACTATTGGCTTTGGACAATCAATTGGATATACTTAAAGCGAACATTCAATTGCAACAAAATCAATTGGAAGTGGTGAAGGTGCAGAAAGAAGCAGCAGTCGTGACTGAGTTGGCTGTCAAGCAATTTGAGGCGCAAATACTCAATTCACAAGGTATGCAATACGATATTTTGCAAAGTATTGCCGAAATTGAGAACAGAATTAACTTTTTATTGGGCAGATTCCCGCAACCCATCATTCGAGATAAAGGCATTTTAACGACTCAATTACCCAATCGCATAAAACAAGGTATTCCAGCTCAATTATTAAAAAATAGACCCGATATCAGACAAGCCGAAGCGGAACTTGTGTCAGCGAAATGGGATGTCAAAGTGGCACAATTGGAGTTTTATCCATCTCTGGGCGTTTCGGGTGCATTGGGGCTTCAATCATTCAGCCCTAAGTATTTGTTCCGATTGCCAGAGTCCTTGTTTGCTTCCTTGATTGGCGATATGGCGGGACCCATCATCAATAAAAGAGCGATTATGGCTGAATTTAAAACAGCAAATGCCATGCAAATTCAAACTTTGTATGAATATCAAAAGCGCGTTTTAAACGCCTATGTAGAAGTCAATACCCAATTGGCGAATATTGATAATTTAGAAAAACAATACAATTTGAAAGCGCAAGAAGCAGATGTGCAATCAAAATCCATTGATATTGCCAATGAATTATTCAAATACGCTCGTGCCAACTATCTGGAGGTTTTGAACACCCAACGAGAGGCATTGTCTTCAAAATTGGAATTAATAGAAATAAAACAACGTCAATTCAATGCTGTGACCAATCTTTATAAAGCATTGGGCGGTGGGTGGAAATAAACTTTCTGCCTTATAAAAAGGGATAAAACCCTAAAAAATACTGAGGGGGTCTCTTTCCAATGGGAGAGACCCTTTTTCTGTCATTTGAATTAGGATTCAATTTTATTTTATCTAAATTTGCGCCTCTTTTTAGGGTTATAAAGTCATAAAATCCTAAAATCTAAAATCTTAATATCTAAAAAGAATATGAACGTCTCGCTCAATTGGCTCAAACAATATATTGATATCAATGGCACACCCGAAGAAGTGTCGGAAATGTTGACCGATTTAGGTCTCGAAGTGGAAGGTATGGAGCATGTCGGCAATGATTTGGTGGGTGTCGTCGTCGGTCACGTTCTCGAATGTGAAAAAATGCCTGATACAAAATTGACGCTCACGAAAGTAGATGTTGGCGGTGAAAACACGCTGCAAATTATTTGCGGTGCGCCCAATGTGGCGGCGGGGCAGAAGGTCATCGTCGCTTTGGTTGGTACAACTTTGACGTTTAAAGATGGTAAAACAATGACTTTGACCGAGCGTCCTGTGCGTGGCATGGTGTCGCAAGGCATGATTTGCGCCGAAGACGAATTGGGCATCGGAGACGACCATTCGGGCATCATCGTTTTAGACAACAATACGCCCGTCGGCAAACCCGCAAAAGAAGTTTTTGGTCTTGAAAAAGACGTTGTTTTTGAAGTCGGTTTGACACCAAACCGTTCTGATGCAATGGGGCATTTAGGTATAGCCCGCGATTTATCGGCTCGTCTGAAAGTGCAAAATGGCGGCGGTGATGTGCGTCTACCTGATGTTTCGGCGTTCAAAGTTGATTCTAATGCCTTGAAAATCAATGTTTCTGTTGAAGATACTGAGGGGTGTCCGCGTTATTCGGGCGTATGTATTAAAGGTGTGACAATTGGTGAATCGCCTAATTGGTTGAAAAATCGTTTGGCGGCTATTGGTGTCAATTCGATTAATAATGTTGTTGATATAACAAATTTCGTACTGCATGAATTTGGGCAACCGCTACATGCTTTCGATTATGATAAAATCGGTGGCGCAACTATCATTGTGAAAACATTGCCAACAGGTACGAAGTTTAAATCATTGAAAAAGAATGAATTAGGCGAATATGTAACGCTCAATTTGACCGACGAAGACTTAATGATTTGCGATGTGAATGCAACGGGTATGTGTATTGCAGGTGTTATTGGCAATCCTACTGAGGGGGTATCTGCGACGACGAGGAATATCTTTTTAGAGTCAGCGCATTTCAACGGTAAACGTTTGCGCCGTACATCATTCCATCATAATACACGAACAGATGCCGCAAAAACTTTTGAAAAAGGAACTGACCCCAATGTGACTTTGTACGCCATGAAACGTGCTGCTTTGATGATTAAGGAATTGGCTGGCGGCGAAATCGCTTCAGATGTGATTGATATTTATCCAAAACCGATTGATAATCAAAGAATTACTCTCAATTTTGGAAACGTCGAACGGTTGATAGGTCAAAAATTTGACAATCTTTATTTGAAAAAAATATTGGCAGCTTTGGATATGGACATCGTTGAAACGATTGATAGTGAAACAGTTGTGGTGTCAGTACCAACCAATAAATCCGATGTTTTGCGCGAAGCGGATGTGATTGAAGAAATCTTACGCATCCACGGTTTCAACAATGTGCCGATGCCGAATCAAATCCGTTCAGCAATAACCGAAACGGAGCGCATTGACCGCAATAAGATAAAAAATTTGACGGCAGATTTCTTAGCATCCAACGGTTTTAACGAAGCGATGGGTTTGAGTTTAAGTCAATCGAAATTTTATACAAATACAGAATTGGTTGACAATCAACGCCTTGTATTTGTCAATAATACCTCAAACGTGCATCTTGACATCATGCGCCCAACGATGTTGGTAACTGCTTTGGAAGCCATTGCCCACAACCAAAATCGTCAATCCGCTGATTTGCATTTGTTTGAGTTCGGAAAAACATATCTTACTGTTGAACGTGAGCGAATTCCCGATACAATCGGGAAGGGGGAGGGTTTTGAAGAAACGGCACACCTTTCAGTAGTTGTCACAGGCAGTAAAACGGGTGAAAGCTGGCGTGTTAAAAACGGTGGGTCAGCGGATTATTTTACTTTGAAAACATACGTACAAGGCATTCTTACAAGGCTTGGCATCGGCGGTTTACAAGAAACAGCTATTACAAATGCGCAATTTGTTTTTGGTTTGAAATACCATCGTGGCGCACAAACTTTGGTTGAGTTTGGCAAAGTTCAACCAAAACTCCGTAAGGCTTTTGATGTCAAACAAGATGTGTATTTCGCTGATTTTCAATGGGATAACATATTAAAGGCTTTGAAAAATACTAAAGTCGGTTATTCTGATATTAGTAAGTACCCCTCAGTACGCCGCGACTTAGCTCTGGTTTTAGATGCTTCACGCACATTTGGAGAGATTACACAAATCGCTCAAAAGTCGGCTAAAAA
>JANMJN010001003.1:0-2156 GCA_031371355.1 Saprospiraceae bacterium | reverse complement strand
GGCACCATGTTCGGGAAACTTTAAAAGTTTCCCGAACATAAACGCCTTCAAAAAGAATAATATTCGGGACAAAAAAACTTGAAATACCTTTTGAGACAGCCTCTTATAAACTCAATTTACCCCCTCAGTATAACACCCATTTTTCCCTAATTTTTGAAAAACCTACAACATGAAACGTATCCAATCCATTGATTTTGTTAGAGGTCTCGTGATGATCATCATGGCTCTTGACCATGTGCGTGACCTCATCATGGTGACATCTGCACCACAAGACCCGACGAATTTAGAAACCACAACTCCTGCCCTATTTATGACGCGTTGGGTTACGCATTTGTGTGCGCCGACTTTTGTGTTCCTATCAGGCACTTCTGCTTATTTATCCTTAAAAAATCAAACAAATTTCAACGCAAGCCGTCGATTTTTGCTCACACGCGGCTTGTGGCTTGTTTTTTTAAACTTTACGATTAACAATTTCTCAATTTTTTTTGATATTCATTTCAGTGTGCTTTTTTCACAAGTGCTTGCAGTGATTGGCTTTGGTTTCATCGGTTTGGCTTTGTTATTGAAACTTTCCCCACGGACATTGGGCATTCTGGGTTTACTCATCATTTTTGGTCACGACCTTTTTGTCGGCATTTCATTTCCAAAAAACATGCCTTTAGATATGGTTTGGTCGCTACTCATGAATCCTAATTTTTACCAAATTACACCCAAGTTTGCTTTTTTAATCACATATCCCATCATCCCTTGGTTGGGCATCTTATTGGCAGGTTTTGGTTGCGGCGAATTAATGTATAGACCCGCAGAAAACAGAAAAAGACTCTTTTTACAAATTGGATTAGGCGCTTTGGCTTTGTTTATAGCCATCCGTACGTTCAATATTTATGGTGATGTGTCCCATTGGACTTTCCAGAAAGACGGCATTTTCAGCTTTTTATCCTTCATAAACACCTCAAAATACCCCCCATCCTTGCTTTTTACATTGATGACATTGGGTATTTCTTTTTTGTTGCTCTCCACTTTCGATACCTTCCAAAATCGAGTGACAGACATTATCTCCATTTATGGCAAAGTCCCTTTGTTTTACTATCTCATCCACTGGTTTATTATTCATTTCGTTGCCATTACTGTGTTTTTCATGCAAGGCTATCACTGGTCAGATTTGCAATTTGAAGGTTTTGGATTTGCCCGCCCGAAAGACGGTGGCGGCTTTGAGTTGCTGGGCGTTTATATGACATGGTTGAGTATCGTCGTGTTTTTATACCCAATCTGCTATTGGTACAGTGCGTACAAAATGCTACACAAAGAGAAATGGTGGTTGAGGTATTTGTAATTGACTTATTATTAATTTATAAAGATATCTATATTTCTTTATAAATCTTACTTAAGTCTCTCTTTTTTGTCCTTGCGAACGCAACGAGAACCATAAAGATATAAAGATGCCTTTATGTTTAAACGCCTACTCTTTCATTTCTGAATTAATATTAAGACTCCATTCAATCGATAGGCATGTGCTATCGGTAGAAAACGAGATTTAATATACGTGAATATTGGAAGTGTCATTTTAAGTATATGCCGTTTTTATAAAACCTGTGAGCTGTTTCAAATTGTTTCAAATCTTGTCCTAAGGGCATCGTGAAAACTCAAATTGAATTCTCTGATGTTACCTGATATCATCTTTTTATTCAGTCAATATTTGGGGACTTATAAAGATATAAAGACATCGAAATAACGAAATACCTCTTGCAAAAGCGAGAACGGGGCATTTTGATAATCATAAATAAATCTTTACTTATTTATATCTTTATATAAAGACGGGAATATAAACAATGGCTTTTTACAGAAAAAACCGCTCTTGCAAAAATAGAAACAGAAAATATTCTGTAAAATTCCATTATTAAATGCGTATCAAACAAACAAACGGCTCGAATCGGCAACTTGTCTCTTTTTGAATAGTGAATGGCTTAAAATCCAAAAAAACGCAAATGGATTTTTTGTAAAGATATAAAGACATCTTTATGTCTTTACTATCTTCTCGACTGTTTGTGCATCTCAATCGCCTCCATTATGAGATCCGTTACCGTCATACCCAATTCCGTCGCGTATATTTTGAGTTCTTTGCGAAACTCTGCCGTTGCGTTAAAATTGATAAGCAC
>JANMJN010000946.1:0-5212 GCA_031371355.1 Saprospiraceae bacterium | reverse complement strand
GAAATAAATTGTTTGTTTCCCAAAAGTTGACATAATTCCAAGCCTTTTTCGAAGCAACGGAGGGCGGCATTGTCATCACCTTTTTCAAAATAGACGATGCCTAAGTTAACCCATAAAGTAGATGCTCCTGCCAAATCATTATTTTTTTCAGCGATTTCTAATTCTTCTCTTTGTATTTTGACCCCCTCAGTATAATCCCCTTGATTCATATATGTTAGACCCAAATTAGAAACAATTTGCGCTGGTGAACGCAAACCCTTTTCACGGCTGATGTGGATACTTTTTGAAAAATAATCTTTTGCCATATCATATTCTCCTTGTCGAAAATATAAATTGCCCAAATTGCCATATGCTCGCGCAATGCCTTGATAATCACCAATTTGTTCAAAATATGAAGCCGCTTTTTCGAGGTAGGGTCGGGCTTCTTCGTAGCTGCCTTTGAGCATGAGCAAAGTACCAAGCGCACTGTTTGTTCGTCCTTTTAGGCTGATGTCCCCTGTACCTGTGGCTTTGAAAAGGGCTTCGTGGAAGGCAATTTCTGAGTTGTACCAACGCCCGATGAGTTGCAGGACTTCCCCTTTTTTTATTAAGGTTTTGACGTGTTCCGTCTCGTTTTCAAGGTTTTTCAACAAACGGTCGTAAAAATCGAGGGCTTGTTGATTTTGATAATTTCGGCGCGCAAAATCTGCTGCTTTTTGCAAATATTCAAGCGTTTTAGATTTGACTTCTGCTTGTTCGTAATGGAAAGCAAGGTCAACAAAACGCTGTTCGATATTGTCTTTATAAACCTTTTCAATGGCTTTAGCAATCATATAATGCAACTCACGCAAGCGTGTTTTCAACTGCATATCATAGACCGCTTCGCGGAGCAAGGAGTGCCGAAAAATATAGCGTAATTCATTCATCGCCCGCCAAATTTGACCTTTTTCAGCACTTTGAACTTGCTCACGGAGAACAAGCTGCCCGTTGCCATTTCGCCTAACATATTCGTCATGTTGCAAAATGACTTCTGACAGAACGGGCAGCTCAAACTCGCGCCCGATGACAGCTGCGGCTTTAACTGTTTCTTTCAAAATAGTTGATAAACGGTCGATACGTGCTGTCAAAATAGCCGTTATTGATGTGGATATGCGTATAGTGGTGTCTTTTACAGTCCATTGATTATCAATAGTTTGTAGTAAGTTATTTTCAGAAAAATACGCCAATATTTGTTCAATATAAAAAGGATTGCCATTGGTTGTTCGCCACAACATTTGGGCAAAATCGGGGTGTATGGCTCCTTGAAGTTTGACTTCGGCAAGCTGTTTTAAACCTTCCTTTGACAAAAGATTTAGATCAATATCTATTGATTTCAGTATTGACTCCCTCAGTAATTCGGATGAAAATAGGACAATTTTAGAACCTTCATCGTCATATCTCATAGTGTTGAGTATCAATATAGGCTTTTGGCTAATACGACGAACAAAATTTTGCAGTAAGGTATTTGAATCATCGTCGAGCCAATGTGCATCTTCAAACTCGATGACTAATGGACGAGCATGCGTAAGCGCAAGCAAAAGGTTTTCGATTGCCGCTATAGTATTGTCGTAACGTCCTCGTGCGTCGAGTTGTTCCCAAAGCGAATCGGGATAATTCAAGCCTATCAATGCTGCTAAAATGGAGCGAGTTCTTATCAATTCAGCCCCCTCAGTATAAGCGGACTCAGGTAGGCTGCGTACGAGGTTTTTAAAGACATACTCAAAAGCGGCTAAATTATCGGCTGGAGATTGCTCGACAGATTGTTGGAAATAGTTTTTTAAAAAATAGATAAAAGGATTAAAAGGCTTTCTAAGTATTTGGTCGCTTTGGCAAATAACCCAGTTAACTTTTGAAAGATTGTCTATTTGTTGCTTCAATTCATAAGTCAAACGGCTTTTTCCGATGCCTGGCTCGCCCCAAACATAAGCTATCCCCGCTGTTTTATGGGTCATTGTCACTGAAGCTAATGCGATGAGCTGTTGTAATTCTGCATCACGACCCACCATTTTGCCTACAAAAATGGGTCGTTCTTCTGATTTTTTCTTCAATAATATATAAGTTGGAATTTTGTCGGCAAAACCTTTATAGTGCAGATTACCTTTTTCTTGAAATTCAAAAGATTTGGCTTGAAGTACGTTTTGATCAACTAAGGTTTCGTTCCAATTCGCTTGTAAAGCAAGCCGTGCGGCTAAATTAACACTGCTGCCGACAACCGCATATTGACACCGCTCGATGCCGCCAATGATGCCTGCATAAGCCACGCCCGACGTGACACCCGCTCGAAACTTGAAAAAACGATGTGGGTGCAAATGACTAAACGCATCTTTGATGCTTAAAATACATTCGAGTGCTCGCGTCAAATTGTTTTCAAAAGCCGTGGGTGCGCCCCAAAATCCAACCATTAAACCACCTTTGTCGCCAAAATCAAGCTCCTTGAAGTATCCGCCAAAAGAGTCAAATTGGGCTAAAACTAAACTTGTATATGTCTCTAAATCTGCTTTTGAAAGTACATTATCGAATGAAATAAATACGGAAACAACGTCTCTAAACTCGCCTTTCCCTTTGAAATTGACGACAGACTGAGGCAAAAAAGTCCTCAACGCCTTTTCATCAGTGGGGCTTATTGGGTCATTTGATGTGGTGAAATCAGTGTAGGAAAAAGGCTCGCTTGTATAAAGCATTTTTGTAAAATCATCGTCCATCACCACTTCCAATGGTGCGGCTTTTTGTTGGGCTGCTGCAGCTTGGTCAATAGCATTTCCTCTGAAATAAAAGGTTTTGTGCTGGTCTCCAATGATGCCCCAGAACAATTCGCCAAACGAAAGTCCTATGCGCAAATTCATCTCAAAATGACCAAATTTCGTTTCAAAAACAGCATTTTCCTTGAAAGAATTGCGAATTTGTAGGGCAAGGGCAGCTACTTTTTCTGTCTGATTACCTTTGAAAATGGCGGTAAAAGCATCGCCGGCGAAGTGTGGTATTTCGCCACCTTTGGCATAAACACGTGCCACTATGGGTGCAAAAATGGCATCCAGAATTTCAGACAAAATCTCCCCCCCCTCAGTACCTTGACGCATGAGCGATTCTGTTAACGCTGTGAAACCGCTGATGTCAACTAACATGGTTGTTGCGTTGAAAGTACCATGAGTTGCTTCTTTATTAAACTGTTGAAGTATATATTTGGGTAGTAAATTTTTCACAAGTCGGTTTTTAGTATTTTGTAATTATAAAGTGTTGTAAAAAGTTATTGGTCAATAATCGGCATGTGTCATTTGCCTAAACGTTATATTTTCAAAACTTGTACTGAAAAACGACACAAGTTACAAAACGAGTTGATATACTGAGGGGGGGCAACCAAATTATTGGTTGGTTTTTGAATAGAAAAGCGTAGTTTTGCATCGTTCTTTGTTTAATTTAATACAAATATCGTGACAGATTTTTCAGCTGATAATGAAACAACCGCGCTTATTTTGCGCGATTTTGAACTTTCTGACCCTCAAAAAGAGATGACAGAGGCGGAGTTACTTGACTACCTTGCCGCTGCTATTGGTTATATGATTGAGCACAAATTAGATTTTTTGTTAAGTTTATTGTATCGGCTCGATATATCAGAACGTAAAATCAATGAGGCTTTATTGCCTGGAAACAAAGAAGAAGCCAATACTGCACTTGCCAAACTGGTTTTAGACCGTCAAAAATTGCGTGTAGCCACTAAACGCGCCTATCGAGCTAAGAACCCGAGTAATTGGAATTGGGAAATGGATTAGTTTTTGATAGAATATTGTTTTTACCTATTTTTAACCTTGACACTTGGGGTTAAATCTCATAGTTTTGTATTTTTAATGTTTGGAATTAGGTTCTCCTCCTACCCGAACATACTTTATTCTTGTAAATGGGTTTAACATACTTGACGAAAATCACATAAACAAATCAATGCAAAAACTTATCATTATTGTATTACTCTGCTTTTGTACTACTTTATTTTATGCTCAACAGGCTCCTTTGTATGTCAACAAAGGAGATGCGCTGTTTTCAATGGCAAAATTGACAGATTTCAAAGAAGATAAGACTTGGAAACAAAGTCTGGCGGATATTCAAAAAGATACGAGCTTTATCCCTATGACCCAAGATCTTTTTAAGCTTGGGGGCAAAAATCCGCGCAATATTTGGGTCAAATTTCAAATAAAAAAGAGTATAACAAGAGATATTTACCTTGAACTTAGTACAGGTATTACAGATTCTGTTTACTTATATTCAGTTAGCCCCAATAACGAAGTGACGACTCAACGGATAGGGAAATACTTTGCTTTTAGTGAGCGGGTCATCAAAAACAATCATCAAATTTTTCTTCTTAATGGAGAAAAGGATGAATTATACACTTATTACCTCAATATCCGTTCTCAGTTTCCACTTTCTATTCGTACACGTATCGGGACCAACCTTGCTTTTTCTGAGGAGTATCATGTTAGTGATTTATTACATGGTATTTTTATCGGTACCGTTTTCATCGTTGCATTGTTCAATTTGCTCTTCTTTTTGAGTTTAAAAGAGGATTTTTATGTTTTTTATATTGGGTATGCCTTTTTTATAATGTGTACAGTTTTACGGTTTGATGGCTATTTATTCCAATTTGTATATCCCAATTTTCCAGCATTCAATACCGCAGGTTTTTATTTTCATGGGTTAGCAGGTGTGTTTGGCATCTATTTTTCGCGTAGTTTTTTGAAAACAAAAATATACACACCCCGACTTGACAAAGGTTTGTTCTTTTTCCTTGTTTTCTATATCGTTAATGTAGGCTTAGCTGCAATAAAATTATATGAACTAAATATATTATCTGTATATTTTATTACATTTCCATTTAATATATTTTTGCTTTACACGGGTATTCAGGTTTATAGGAAAGGCTATCGGGTTGCACGGTTTTTTGTTGCAGGTGTTTTTTGTTTAATGATTGGCATAACCATATTTACGCTCTACAATATTGGTTTTTTGGCGAGTAATTTATGGACACGCAACATTATGTATATGGGGATAGCAGCAGAGTCTATTATGTTTTTTATGGCGATTGTTGACCGTTTTAGCATTTTACGTCTTGAAAAACACGATGTCCAGATGCAGATGATTGAATCGTTGCAACAAAATGAACATTTGATGAAAGAGAAGCATAAATTGCTTGAAGAAAATGCTCATA
>JANMJN010000929.1:0-2952 GCA_031371355.1 Saprospiraceae bacterium | reverse complement strand
TCATATCGTTGTCATTTTGGTTAATAGAATAGGTTTTTCTTCAAAAGTACCCCCCTCAGTAAATCATGTTATTTGAGGTGAAAACTTTTTCTAAAATTAGAAAAGAAATATGAATGTTGTCCTATGAAGTAGAAAATTATTTTCGCTCAAAGCGATTTTAATAATGCCATTGCCGCATCGTGTTTCGGGTGTTCTGCATCAGTGGCAATAAGGGTAAGTATCTTTTTGGCTTCATTTACTTTTCCATCAGCCAAAAGACTCGCTGCCCAATAGTAAGTGGCTTGTTCTTTACGAATATAACCATCCATATTCGACAGGGTTTTAAACGTCGCGGCGGCGGCTTTCGGTTTGTTTTGCAAATAGTCAATGGTTGCCAACAGAAACTGTGCATCGGCATAATGCACAGCTTGCGGTGATACGCCTACGAGTTGATTACGTGCAGATGTAAAGTTTTGATTTTGAATGAATTGTACGGATTTACTTATCGCAGATCCCGATGAAGTCGGGAGGGGGGCATTTGCATCATTACCACGCTCGGCGGTGCGGTCAATGTCTTCGGCATAAGCCAAAAGGTCTTTACGAATAGCCGCTTGTTGAATCGTTGCGATAGGAGGTTTGGGGTCTTGAGTTGGGAGTTGGGGGTTTTGAGTTTTGAGTTCGGGGTTTTGAGTTGGGAGTGCTCCCCTTTGGGGTTGGGGGCTTTGAGTTTCGGGCTTTGCCTCTTGCCCTTTGCCTCTTGCCGCTTGTGTTGTATCTGATTTTTCGATCTTCGAAGGAACTTGTATCGCGGCATCCGTCGTCGTCTTTTTAGGATAAAAAAGGAAAAACAAGACAACAATACCGCTTAAAAAAGCTAAAATACTGAGGGGGTCTCGCCACCATTGTCTGGGCGGATTGTTATCGTTATCGCCCATTTGAGTTGACCATTTGCGCACTTTTTGTCGCAAGTCTTCTTCTGCAATCATGTCCAATAAAACCAACTCTGCGCGTTGCGTACGTAGGCGGTCTGCAAGCGCAGCATCTGTTTCCAATTCTTTTTCAAAGGCTTGTTGCTCGACATCAGACAGTTGCCCTTTGATGTACGCATCGAGTTTAAGCGTCAATAGGTGGTCGTCGTTATTCATTGCCTAAGAGTTCTTGGATGATTTTTTTAAAAAGCGGGCTTTTTTCGCATAATTGCCTAAATTTTTGGCGACATTCATAGAGTCCGTTACTGACCGCATTGTCCGAAGGCAAGTTCCATTGCTCTTTGATTTCTCGATTGGTGAAAGAGAGCATATAAAGCGTCAATAGCCCCCGACATCGAAGCGACAAAGCTGCCAATATTTTCTGAACAAACGTTGTCATTTCGCGGCTGTAAATTTGCGTCAAAGATGTCTCCTCGATTTGACTGTCTGATGGTATTTCATCCAAAGGCGCATGTCGTTTTTCAAACAAGCCCGACCTGCCTCTATTATTAAAAGTCTGTTTACAAATACCGATGAAAAACGTTTTCAGATTGCTTTCCTTTCTAAATGTACCTTTCCGAATATGTTTATCGAAGACGATAATGGCTTCTGGAATGGTATATTCCATCTCTGCTTTGTTTGCTCCTTGCCGATTTAAGACCGCTACGACTTCAGAATGCCAACTTTTCAACACATACTGAATCGCCTCGTCTCGGTGTTTGTCCGAGCCTTGAATCATAGCGACGAGTGTTTCATCGGTGTATGTTGGCAAGTCGTCTTTCATTGGTACAAGTAAAAGGTTTTTCGTTAGAAATGCCTACCTAAACTTAATTACTTTTTTTAGGATTAGGCACATTCTTGGGCTTGCTTTCCAATATAATGATGGGTTCATTTGTTGAAGTTTCGTTGGGCTTTGGCGAATTAGGTGAAGAAGGTTGTCGAGGTCGAAACAATCTTCGAAAGAATCCATTTTTGTTGCTCTTTTTCTCTGGTTGCTTAACTTCTTCTGGCGACACTTGAAACAAGCTATCGGTTTCAATATTGATGCTGTCACGTGCACGTTCCCTTTCTTCCAATTCAGCTAACTCTTCCTGTGAATAGCTTTTAGGGTCGCAGTTCATCGAGTCCTTGACCCATTTCGAAGGCTCTGGAAATTTTTCACTTTTCAATGCCGTATAAGCAGGGTTTTTATATAACTTTTGCAAAAACAAAGCACACACAGGCAACGCCATATACGCACCTTGTCCTAAACTCATATCTCTAAAGCGCACGGCGGGAGTCATGCCCCCTACCCACGCACCGCAGACGAGGTTAGGTGTGTAACACATAAACCAACCATCGGAGTGGTTTTGCGTCGTACCTGTTTTGCCAGCAATGTCATTGTTTATTTCGTATTTATAGCGCAAACGCCCTGCAGTACCGTCATTGACAACCGAGCGCATCATCTTAGTCATCATATCGGTATGGTCTGGTGAGAGGACTTGTTGCCATTTTTCTGGGTTAATTTCTTTTGTAAAATCAGCAATGACCTTACCATCTCTATCAGTTACTTTCAAAACGGGCATCAATTCGGGACGACGACCGCGTGCGGCGAATGTGCCATAGACTTTCATCATATCATACAACGATATATCCGCTGTCCCCAAAGCAATACTCAAATCACGCTGCATCTCAGTTGTTACGCCCATATCTTTTGCCAATTTCGCTACGGCATCGAATCCTACACGGCTTATGAGATTAGCTGTCACGACGTTTACAGAGTTGGTTAACGCTCCTTCAAGAGAGTAAGAACCGCTATAACTCTCATCAGAATTGCGCGGCGCCCAAGCCAATTGAGGGTTCTCACGTTCTTCATCTGTCAATGATGAGGCAGATTTTGTCGTACCATCGGGCATATAAGCGGTCAACTTATTTGGAATATATTCGCAAGGACGAATGCCCGCTTGTATGGCTTTAGCATAAACAATAGGTTTAAACGTTGAACCAACTTGACGACGTGAACGCA
>JANMJN010000885.1:0-10796 GCA_031371355.1 Saprospiraceae bacterium | reverse complement strand
AATCTTTTTTGTACACCAAGAGGTTATCAAAAGGTAACGAACTGATTTGTCTCCCAAATATTATTTTGATTCGGACACCATGTTCGGAGAACTTCAAAAGTTCCCCGAACATAAATGCCCTTCAATAAAATAATATTTGGGAGACAAATCAGTTCGTTACCTTTTGATAACCTCTTGGTGTACAAAAAAGATTAATTAACCGTTACTATTTTTGCTGTGGCATACACAGAGTAATGCCCTAAATCACTTTTTATATTATACTTATCGGTTGAGCCAACGGCAGTTTTATCAGGCCAAGCTTTGATTTGAGCGAATTGTCCTTTGCATTTGCCCATATTGTCGTTGTAGTTCACATCGTCTTCTACCGCATTTGTTTCAAAAACAATGTAATCCTCTTCGCTGACATCTTTGATTTTGATGAATTTGGCAACTTTATAGTCTGGCGAAGGCAAATCTTCATCTACTTGAATATAGCCCGTTTCGCTTGGAAACCATTGTGTAGGGGTAATCCAAGTGACAACACCGTCTTTATTTTTCTTACCGATTTTCATATTCATACGAAATTCACCTTCACCCACATCTAAATCATGAATGATATGAACTTGGTCAAATGTCACGTCTATTTCTACTTTATGTGGGTTAACGGTGACTGAGATGTCTTGGTCGTTGTTGGTGTAACTGCTTTCAGCTATAGAAGACTCTGGGTTAACTATCGCTCTGCTTAGGTATGGCGTATTTGTTGTTGCCTCGGTATAACCTGCAAACTCTACATGCACAACAGCTTCATTATCTTTATTAAACTCAATATCACGCACTTCAATCTTGTTTTTTGTTTGGTCTTTTTTGTAGGCTTCCATATCAGGAATGTACCACAACTTCACTTTATTGCCTTTTTTAAGCTCGCCGCCCTTGTTTTTTAAAGTGATTGTTGCGTTAATCATTTTTTCACGCACAACGGTTGTACCACCTTCAATAACGAAACCAACGATGTCGAAATCGGGGTCTTTCCCGTCCGAAGGTTTAGGCGTTCCGCCGCCTGGGATTGGATTGTGATTGCCGCCCGGTTGAGCGAAAGCGGTTGTGGCTAATAAAGCCAAAAGAACAAGTGCTTGAAAGCATTTTTGATAAAAGGAGATTGATTTCATTTTAGAAATTGATTTAGAAATTGATTTAGAAAATTAGTTAAACAATTAGATTAGAATGGATTGTCTATGTGTTTTTGTTTGAGACAGCCTTCTCCTCAATCAAGGCAGTGGTACAGTCTTGGTCACAGTGCCAACGGTGACGGTAACGAGGTTGTCGCACGTACCATTGCCGTAATCTATTTTCGAGTTCAGTGAACCCATTTTACATTCCAAAATACCTGAAACCGTCCATTCGCACGTATAAATACGGTGCAAAGCAGTGGTTGTCGTGACGACGACGGCTGTGCCACTGTTGTCTTTGGCTGTGCCATTGAGGGTGATGTCAAAACTGTCGTCATTGACCGCCGCCTTGCCACTTGTTTTGAATGTCGTTGTCATGCCGCCCACCTGTACCAAATTATAAGTCAAGTCGGAGAAAAAAAGCGATTGCCCTTTTGCTGATGTCACGTTAAAATTGGCAGATTTGGCTGTTACATTCACGGCTTGATTGCTGTTTCTGTTAGCTGTAACCGCCAAACTGCCCGATGCGCCTATACTATTGACTTTGACATCGGTTAGAACAACCGAGACATTTACCGCATTGGTTTGGGCGATTGTTCCAGAAAAAGTCATGTCAATTCTACCTGTAATCGTATCGCCTCGTTTGGTCACATAAGGGCAAGCGGGTGGAATGGAAACGTAAACGGTTAATGGGAAAATTTGGGTTTCGCTGTACGGTTTACAGCCTGTTGTAAAACAAAATTGGTCAGCATTGCCCTCACAAGGCAGCCCTGTTGCGGGCATTGTTACCGCTTTGGCATAAACTATATCAACGATATTGCCGATAGCCATTTCTGCATTCAAAACAGCTTGTTCTTTGGACGGCTGCGCCATCAATGCGCTGAACAAACCAAAGGTTAAAACGAGTGCGAAGGCGTACTTCGCAGTTGAGATTGATTTCATTTTTTTTAATAATTAGATTGTTAAAGTGAATAGATTGTCGTTTTGGGCATTAAGGTTAGTGTTCGGGTACAACCCAAACCCCAAACTTTAAACTCAAAACAAGAAAATACCGAGGGGGTGCATTTACCAAAACCAAGACTTGACGGCTTGCCATATTGCTTCGTCGCGCTTTTTCTGATACTTTTTGAATTGCTCGGTGGTCAAAGTCTTTTTCAGTTCCACATCTTTCTCTCCTTGTAAGGCAGAGATTTTGCGGTATTTCGACCAGTCGCTCATCTGTTGTTGCACCACTTCCGTTTCGTTGCGCCGTGCATAGCGGAGGTTGATTTCGCTCACTTTTGGTGCTTGCTCTTTTGTGAGTAGCAAGCCTTGTTGCATCGCTTTGTCGAGGTCGGCAGCACGTTGTTCAGGCGTTCCGTAGTTCCCTTTTTTGATGTCGTCGAGTGTACGCTCAACATTTTTTTGAGCCACAACAGAGGCTGCGAACAAACCGACGAAGCAGAATATGAGACCGATTGTTTTCCAGAATTTCATTGCGTTTTCTTTTGAAATGATAAGATTCATCATTTATACTTCATCATTCCTTATCAGCCGTCCGACTCTTTATTTTTTCAAAATACTGGTCGTATTCAGGATGATTCGTACCCATGATGCGGTCCCAGAAATTGAAGTACAAACTGTAATTCGCATTGGAGCGCGAGTGGTGCATATTGTGGTGCGTGGGCGTGTTGAACCATTTGAAAAGCCAGTGTTTGGTAAAGCCACTTGGCGATATTTCATAGCCTGTATGCCCAAATACATTGAGCAGAATAGACCAAGCCGTGACGATAAACAAAGCGGACGGGTGCATCGGCATCACGAGTGCGAAAACAGGTATAATACCAAACTCCACAACTGCCTCCAATGGATGAAATGAAAAAGATGTAAACGGTGTCGGGTTATGGCTTTGGTGATGCACACGGTGAAAAATTTTGAACAAACGTGGGTGGTGCATCAGTCGGTGTATCCAGTAGAAATAAGTATCGTGCAAGAAAATGGCAGCGGCAATTGAGAAAGAATAATACAACCAACCATGTTCACTGATATTGAAATACATATGTCCATAACCCGCTTTGCGTAGGAAAAAGACCCCAAACGCCATCGCTGCAAATATCCCTGCGGTCATCAATGAGTGACCCAATTCACGGCGAATGTCTTCGTCTTTGGGCAGCTTCTGTTGAATTTTGATGCCCCATAAGTCGCGGCGTTTCCAGACATAAAACACGCCGTAAGCCAACCCTGCGGGAACGAAATACCGCAAAAAAATACCCACCGACATCAATAACCAAGTCGGTAAAATGCCATACTGATTGGCGAAGTTTTCAAGAACAGATTGCATGATTAAATTTGTTTTAATGGTGAATATTTAAGAAATTTTATTTACACAAATCAAGGTAGTACCACATATTCGGATAGTTTAAACCAGAGCAAGGCACGAGGCTTTGTGATGTGCTATTTTTCGCTGCGCCTGCAAATATCAGCCTGTCATGGATTTGGCTTCTGTCTTTGTCGCTCAACGCTTTCACAAGTGTCAAAGCGATGCGCGCTTCCATGCTGTTTTGGTCTTTGCTTGGTTTTTCAGTGCCAACCGCAACGCCCAATTGGGTTTTGAGATAATAAATAATGACGGCTTTATTGTAGTCAGTCGGGTGCAAGCCGTTCATTTCAGTAGCAGAAAGATAATGAATGATGCCATCGGGCAAAACATCTACTCTTTGATTAGAAGCTTGTGCAGATAATGATGAAAAAAGACCTGCACAGAAGATAAAGGCAGTTGCCAAAAGAAGTTGTTTTACATTAATAACTGTTTTCATAAAATTGTTAAATTTAAAAAGTGAATAATTAAAGATGTTAATCGGTCAAACCTTTTTTGTTGTTTGATGATACAAAGGTGCGCCGTCCACGTGCCGCCGCCAAATCGTTTCAACCAACTGCAGAGACGTTTCAACCAACTGTAAAAGCGACTTATTTTTTAAATGAATGGTCAGACACCCCTCAGTATTTAGGCAGTTTTCCTCGAAAATGAACGACTTTTGTGGGGTTTCAAACACCAAAACCGCTTCATTGGGGCAGTTGGTTGAATCAATCGAACCATTGGTTGAAAAAAATAGGCGGTTGGTGGTAATAGACAGAAGTTTGCCGTATTGTTTAATAACTTTGAGAAAAAAACAGAGGCATGAATTGGTCAAATAAACGGTATGTCATTGGGGCGCAAGTCGTTTTTGTGTTGGTGATAGTCGGCGCGGGCTTATCAAGTTTAGCATTTTGGATGTTATCTAATGCTTTGGCTTCGGCAGATGCCATCAAATTGTCTGTGTTCAATACGGGTCTTTTGATATTACTGTTTTATGCTCAAACCTATTTTGTCAATCGGTATATAGAGACGCAAAGGTATAAGCTCTTTTTTGTGGCGAGTTTCGCTACTTTTGTCGGTATCACCCTTATCCGTATCGCTTTGAGTACGCTCATCATTCGGAACTATATTGCCAATGATGTTGCCGTTTTTTTTGGACCTGTTTTCCGATTAATGGGCTTTATCACAGGTACATCGTTTATCGTTACCATTATTGCGGTGGCGTATCAGTTGCTCAAAAACCGCTACGTGGCGGAAAAGCGCAACCTCGCCCTCATCAATGAGCAACAGGCGGCGCAATTGCAGTTTTTGAAAGCCCAAATCAATCCACATTTTCTATTCAATGCTTTGAACAACCTGTATAGCCTCGTCGTCACGAAGTCCAATGATGCGCCAAAATTCCTTTTGAAACTCTCTGATTTGCTGCGTTATGTTACTTATGAGAGCCAAGCTTCTTCCGTTTTGCTTGAAAAGGAAGTGTTGCACATCTCAAAATTTATCGACCTATTCCAAATGCGGAGTGAAGCCCCCCTCAGTATAACACTCGAAACAGAAGGTGATTTGGCAGGTCAAAGCATCGAACCCATGATTTTGATTCCATTGGTTGAAAACTGTTTTAAACATTGCGATTTTGAGACCAACCCAGAGGCATTTGTCAAAATAAAAGTCGCTGTGAGTAAGGGGAGCGTGATTTTCACAACACACAATTCTTTTGACAAAGCGGACGAACAAAAGGATACTGTCGGCGGCGTGGGTTTGGCGAATATTCGGCATCGTTTATCTTTGCGCTATCCGCAACGTCATACGTTTGAATTTGAAGAAAAAGGAGGCGTTTTTAACGTTTTTTTGAAAATACAGACCAATCATAACAATCAAACCCATCCATCTCAATCCGTGATTTATGAAAACCTACAAAGTTCTACTCGTTGACGATGAATATTTAGCCCTAAACCTCATGGAGCAGTTTATCGGCGAATTGGCTGATTTGCACATCATTGGCAAATGCAAATCTGCCATTCAAGCCCTTGATGTGTTGCAAAATGAACAGGTGGACATTCTGTTTTTAGACATTCAAATGCCTGTATTGAGCGGTACTAAAATGCTGAAAACCCTACACCACGCACCTGCCACGATTTTTACAACTGCTTATTCCGAACACGCTGTCGAAGCCTTTGACCTCAATGCAGTGGATTATCTGCTCAAACCTTTTGCTTTTGAACGGTTTTTGCAAGCCGTCAATAAAGCTAAGGATTTTTTGAATAAGAATTATCCTGCCCCCCTTGCCCCCCAGAGGGGGGATATACCTCCTCCTGTTCTTGAAATAGATGAGTCGCCAACCAAAGCATTTTTAGCGATGAAAGTAGATGGCAAAATTGAGAAGATAATAATTGCTGACATTCTCTACATCGAAGGCTTGAAAGAATACGTCAAAATCGTCTGCCCCATGCGTCAGTATGTGGCTTATGAAAGTATGAAAAACTTGGAAGAGACTTTGCCGTCAACCGATTTCCTGCGTGTACATAAATCTTATATCGTTGCTAAAAAGCGGGTGCAAACACTCGACGGCAACCAATTGGATATTGGTGGCAAAATCAAAATACCTATCAGTCGGGAACGAAAGGAAGATATTGTAAAGGAGCTTTTTGGAATTTGAAAGAGGTTTCAGAATTAGGATATTAAGGAAAGGGGTAAGGATATTTTAGGATTGATACGTCACGTCTAAATCCTAAAATATCCTTACCCCTTTCCTTAATATCCTAATTCTGAAAAACGCATCAATACCCCGGATTCTGCAACAAAGTGCCACTGCTCAAATCAATCTCCGCTTGCGGAATGGGTAGCAATTCATGCTTGTTTTTCTTAAAGTTCTTACCATTCTTAATCATAGCAGCTTCGGCTTGACCTGTGCGGAGAAGGTCGAACCAACGGTTTTGTTCCAAGCCCAATTCGACGCGGCGTTCATGCCAGATTTTGTCACGCAGCTTGATTTTGTCGGTTTCTGTCACATCGGGCAGAATATTGGTATTTGTTCCGCGCGCCCGTTTTCTGACTGAATTAAGATGTGTCAAAGCTATAGCCGTTTTGCCATTTTCATTTTCGGCTTCGGCGGCAATCAATACGACATCGGCATAACGCAACAAACGAATATTGCCCGGTCCAGAGCCGTTGCCGCCCGGATGCGTCGGTACCCAAGCCTTTTGATTGAAGCGGGCATTGAAAATACGTGGATTTTTGGCAATAATGGCAGAACCATCGGGCAGCACCTCGCCTTCGTACAAAATCGAAGCCTCACGGCGTGGGTCACCGGGTTCAAATTCTAAGATAAAACTATCGGACGGACGATTGAATCCCCAACCGAGATTCGGGTCGCCGCGTACGCCTTGCACTTCATTGTATTGCGAACCACCGTCGTATCGTTCTGTACTAACTGTTGCACCGACTTCAAAGACGGATTCAGATGCGTTTTCACCTTCTGGTGTAAAGATTTTAGTATAATCAGGCAGTAAAGCATACTCGTTTGAGTTGATGACTTCGAGGGCGTACTTTTCTGCATTTGGGTAATCCTTAATCGTCAAATAGACTTTTGCCAACAATCCTTTTGCTGCACCTTTGGTGGCACGACCTATGTCTTCGGGTGCATATTTCGACTTTTCAGGCAAAACGTCAATCGCTGCCTTTAAATCGGCGATGATTTGGGCATAGACTTCGGTTGTTGAGTTGCGTTTTTGCTTAAATTCGTCTTGCGTCAACTGCTTGGTTACAAGCGGTAAGTCGCCATACCAACGCACGAGGTTGAAGTAGAAATAAGCTCTCAAAAACTTGGATTCAGCAATGAGTCGGTTTTGCAAAGCCACATCCATTTTGATTTCAGGGATGCGTTCAATAGCAATATTTGCCCTGAAAATAGCTCTATAATAGCCATTCCACAAGGTAACGGGAGCGACGTTGGCGGCATCGAATGTGAAATTGTCCACGTCTAAAAGGAAAGCTGCATCGTTTGGCTCGCTGCCTTTGTCTGCATCGTCGCTGATGATATCGGTGCAACCAATGAATGCAAAGACATGGATTTCCCAGTTGCGCAGCACATTATAGACCGCATTTGTGGCTAAACGGGCGTGTTCTTCGGTTTGAAAAAAGTTCTCTGCGGTCAATTGCCCGCGTGGCGTGACTTCAAAGAAACTGTCTTTACAACTGCTGGCGATGAGCAGTAAAAGCGGTAAAAGAATACGTATCTTTTTCATTTTTAATCGTTTTTTATGTTGAAAAATGATTTTTTACTGAGGGGGTGGATTTGACCACTGATTTTGCTGATTCAACTGGTTTACGCTGATTTTTAGTTCTCTTTGGGATGACAAAAGAAAGCAGCGTAAACCAGTCGAATCAGTGTCATCTGTGGTCAAAAAAAATCAAAAGCCCACATTCACCCCAACCGTCACGGTCTTGGCAACTGGATAAACGCCTCTGTCAATACCGACAGAAAACGAGTCGTCGCCATTGACGACTTCGGGCGTATAGCCGGTGTATTTTGTCCACATTTTCAAATTCGTTGCCGCCACATAAATGCGGAAATTAGACATCTTGATTTTACGAGATATACTGAGGGGTAGCGTGTAGCCGATTTGTGCATTGCGAATCGAGGTAAAAGCCCCGTCTTCGATGAAACGTTCTGATACTTCATAATTGCGTCCGCCAATTGTCACTCGCGGCTCGAAGTTGCTCGTACCTACGCCATTCCAACCATTGAGGAATGTCTTTTCAAAATTGCCGGTTGAGAAACGGGCTAAACGTTTGGCATTCATCACTTTGTTGCCCGTCACGCCGCTGATTTGGATAGAAAAATCAATGCCTTTAAAGTCCGCCCCAAGGTTTAAAGTATAGGTTAAAGTAGGAATTGGGCTACCCAAATACGTGCGGTCTTTGTCTGTAATCACCCCATCGCCATTCAAGTCGGCATAGCGCAAATCACCTGCGAACACATCTTTGCCGGGTGTTTCGCCAACCCGTTTGGGGTATTTCGCCAAGTCTTCTGCATTTTGATAAACGCCAGCTATTTTGTAACCATAGTAGGCACCGATGGGCAAACTGTCAACCGTTCGTGTGCCGAGTTTGCCGCCTTCGCCAACGCCACCACTAAAAATCTCGGTTTTGCCGGGTCCCAAATCAATGACTTCATTGTGAACTGTAGAGACAATGACATTGATATTGTAGCCAAAACCCTGTTTGATGCGGTCACGCCAACCCAAATTGATGTCAAAACCTTGATTGAAAACCGAAGCAGAATTGACTACAGGCGGGTCAGATGCGCCGATAAATCCTGGAATCGGTAAAGCAGACAAAATGTCAGAAGTCGTTCTTTTGTACCAATCTATTTCAGTTGTCAAGCGATTATTGAGAAAACCTGCTTCAAAACCGAAGTTTACTTGCTTGGTTTCTTCCCAATGTAAGTTTGGATTTGCCAAACGGGTAATTGTTGCGCCAGGGAAAAACTTTTCGCTTGCGCCAAAAATAGCATCGAGCTTATCGGTCACAGGTGGGCTTTTTGAGTTTTGGTCAATCTTATCGTTACCCGTAACGCCAAAACTGCCACGTAACTTGAGTGAAGAAACCCAATCCACGTTTTTTAAAAAATCTTCTTCTTTCAATCGCCAACCTACACTAAATGAAGGAAAAATACCTGTTCGTTTGTTTTTACCAAATTTTGAAGATTTATCAATTCGCGTAGAAGCTGTCAAAAGGTATTTGTCATTGTAAGCATAATTGATGCGATACAGTTGTGAAAACATCCGCCAACCGTTGCTGCTTTCAGTGATTGTAAAACCTGCCGTTCCTGCCCGTAAATAGAGCAAGTCTTCGATATTGCCCGCAATATTGTTCACATCGCCTGGCAAATTGGTTGCTGAACCACCTAAAAACCAATCGTCGTTGGTTTGCGCTGTCACACCCGCCAAGAGGTTGATGTGGTGTTTGCCGAAGGTATTGTCATACGTTGCTGTATTTTCCCACAGCTTATTGATGCCTTTACTGCGCGAAGCACTGAGGGAGTTGATATCGTTTTTCTGAATATCCGTCACTCTGAAAACGGGTAGAAATCGCTTCGCTTCGTTGTTCGATAAATCCAAGCCAAAATTGGAGCGATACGTCAAACCTTTAAACAAATTGATGTCAATATAGGCATTGCCAGCAGTACGGAAGCCGCTCCCGTTGTTGTAACGCTCATAATACCGCTGCGCCACAGGATTGCCAACTGAACCATCGGATGTTGTGTTGCCAAATTTACCAACCGAGTCAATCGGTGCAATTGTTGGCGGCGCATAGTAAGCATTGTAAATAGTGCCAGGAGCGTAGTTACTTTTTGTATTAATCAACGACAGATTATGCCCAATTTTGATAAAATTATTCAATTTATACTCATTATTGATGCGTAACGACAGGCGTTCGTAGTCGCCATTTTGCAAAATACCTTCTTGTTTGAAGTAGTCACCACTGATGCTGTATGTCATCATATCGTTGCCACCACGAGCCGATAGGTTGACGTTTTGCATGGGTGCAGTTCTGAAAATTTCGTTTTGCCAGTCCGTTCCTTCGCCAAAGGACGAGGGGTTAGGGTAGGGAATCGTCGCTGAACCTGCATTTTTAGCGGCTTGATTGCGAAGTGTTGCATATTCCGTGGCATTCGCCAAAGGTATTTTTTTGACCAAATCTTGTGAGCCATAATAGGACGACAAACCGATAACAGGTTTGCCCGATTTGCCCTTTTTTGTTGTGACAATGATAACGCCATTTGCCCCACGCGAGCCATAAATAGCCGTTGCCGAAGCATCTTTCAAGACCTCAATAGACTCCACATCGTTTGGACTAACAAAGGAAATATCGTCGCTCAACAGACCGTCAATGACGTAAAAAGGGCTGGAATTGTTCAATGTCCCTGTGCCACGTATGCGAATGACCGCACTTGCACCAGGTGAACCCGAAGCAGGTGTGACCAAAACCCCTGCAACTTTGCCTTGCAAAGCCTGTGCTACTGAGGGGGTCGCTATGGAAGCAATATCCTTGCCTTTGACCGAAGAAATGGCACCTGTCACATCGCTTTTCTTTTGCGTGCCGTAACCGACGACGACGAGTTCTTTCAACGTTGCGTCTTCTTCTTCAAGCACAATATTGATTGTTTTTTGACTGCTGACTGCGACATCTTTCGAGATATAACCCACATAAGAAAGGGTCAAAGTGCCATTCGGCGGCACTTTATCGAGCGAGAAATTGCCATCAATATCGGTTAAAGTGCCATTTGTTGTGCCTTTCACAACGACATTCGCACC
>JANMJN010000827.1:0-4888 GCA_031371355.1 Saprospiraceae bacterium | reverse complement strand
GTTTTATATAAAATAACTATAGCCTTCAAAAACATAGTCTTTTACTAAGTTAACACGTAGAAGTAGAGGCATAAACGAAATTGTAACACTGTATTGTCTTTCTGTTTCAAATGCTTTTAGGACTTCAAAGACGGCTGAAACAGCTTTTTCAGCCTCTGCTTTAGAGCTAAAGATTTGAAGATGTTCCACGCCTTTGATTTCAAAAAGGGCGTTTATGAATTCATCGTAATCAAAATGAGGGCAACATTTCCTATTCCAACCATTCTTATACAGTTGTTTAATCTCTTTTGGCAAATGCGCCACAAGCGCGCTTGAAGCAATAAGCGGCACTCTTACTCTAAAAGTTTGACAAAAAGCACACAAAATCCGCCTCGCATGGTTTTTGTTTTTAGGCATACCCAATACTTTAGCAAATTGGTCAACGAAAAGGACGGCTGGAATAGGTTGAGTATAAGTATTATTAGAATCCGTTCTCATTGTTTAATTATTTTTTAAGGGGCTTCCTTGCAGTGTAATATTTTTTAAAAATTACACATGTATATTGTCTTAAAAATAAGCCTCATAGATGACCTCTGACAGGTGTTAGGATTATTTTTCGCAATCATTCTTACAAGGAAACCCCCTCAGTAATTTGATAAAAAGCTTAAAATTATGATACTTCCAAAAACCGTAAAAGAACAAAAACTGTTGAAACCAAAAGCTATGAAATTGTGAATAGACGCTCTGAAATATTAAATGTATTACTGTTTGAAAATTTCAGCTAATTGACAATTATAATATCTTTAATTAGATTTTATGACTTCCGTAAACGCTCCTGAAGAATCAAATTCTACTGCGTAATTAGTCGCATTTTGTTTAAAAATAACGGTATAACCATTGCTACCGCCACTGCAATTGCCGACTAAAATACGCTCAACAGTTGCACCATTATAATTTTGGTTGATATAGTTTGCAATCGAAGAAGGGAGGGTGTTGATGTCAGGATTAGGTGTTGTGAAATCAACAGTACCTAAATTGACAACCGATAGCCCATCAGGTGTTGCTTTTGAATACAATAAAGCAAAAGCTGTTGTGTTCTGTGATGCAATAACTGTATAAGAACTATCCACTTCCATAAAAATGTGTTGGACGGTGTATGTGCTGCTATTTTCAGTCAAATAGGTTTGCAAAGCCGTTGGTATCGTACTGGATGCTATCGTATCTGTTTGGAACATAGCAAAACCTGTATGTGCCGGTAATGTTAAAACTTTGACAAAAATGCCCGTTGCATCAAAGCGAACCAATGTGTGCATCGTGCCATTTAAAAGGTTCACGAGATAACCTGTTAATGTACCATTCGATTTGACGGCATAGACAAACTGAGTTGTATAACCTGAATAATTATTTGATACATAAGAGGTAACAGATGAAGGTAAATCCGAAATGTTGACGGTGTCTGGTAATTGGCAACTGAGGGTCTGAACATCTGATAAAGTTGTTACATCGGTTGTCACATTACTGATTGTGGTGACAGAGGGGATAACGGTTGCATCTTTTTTACAAGATGAATTGAGAACGACAAGCAGAAGAGCAAAAAAAGCAGCAGTAATAATTTGAATTGAATTTTTCATTTTTTAAAAGTTTAAAGTGATAAATAATATATTGTTATAAATATTTGTTGTTCCAATTATGTACAAATATGGCAATGAAAGATGATAGAAACCAATGTGAAACCGCTTGAAACAGGCAAAAAATGAGTTGAAACAGGCAAAATAAAGGATGATGCGGTCAAAGAGGTTATCGTCAAAAGGTTAAAAAAACGTTCGTTCCGTACACAGCGGAACGAACGACTCTTCACCTAAAACAAACGGGATTGTATGCAAAAAAGCTATTCTTTGATTACTTGAATTCTGTGAAATATGACACATCGCCACCCATATTTACTTTGACAACCGTTGTTATGTTATCTTTTGCCAACCCAACAAAATAATTGTCGGCATCTTCAAATGACTGTCCGTAAAGGACCATATCGGTATCATTTTGCTCATTGTCATTAAAGAAAACGACTTCGCCGATTTTATAAGTTGGGTACTTATCAAGGATATAAACCTGTGCCTTACTAGGTAAAACGCTGAATGTTTTCTTTTCACTGGTACCCACCAAATTATTGTCCCAATCATAAAAAGCCGTGATAAATTGACCGTCTTTAGCAAAAGTAAATTCATCGAAATTACTTGTTCTGACCGATTTGGTCACAGCCACAGCCCCAAAATCTCTATAAAAATGTTCTTGAGATTGGTAGTTTACGATGCTGTTTTCTAATTTACGCAATTGACTTTTATCCGCTTTCTTTTGCTTTTCAATTCTCGCTTCTTGATTTTTTAGGCTGGCAATGTCTCCTGCTTGTAATTGCTCTTTATCCGCTTTTTTTTGCTTTTCAAGCATCGCTTCTTGCTTTTTCAAGTTAGAAATGTCTTGTTTGAGTAATGTTTCTGGTTCTGTTTGCGCATTAGCGATAGATACAGAAAATAGGATAACGGCTGATAAGAAAACTGACTTTTTCATTGTTATAAAATTTTAAATTGATTATAAAAAATTGTTTTTTTTAAATAATACACAAAAATAGGGCTTAGAATCTTGCATATGCAATGTAAAATAGCTCAAAACAGGCAAATTTGATGCTTAAACGGACAAAAATAGGGTTAAAACAAACCATAAAAAAAAGGTGTTTGAACCACGAAATTCGGATTCAAACACCTTTATAATACAGACAAACATGCCCTATTTACGATTCCACCACCTTCACATTCCCTGTCCGTTTCAATACGCCCCATGATTGACTTTCGCCTTTCACAGCCCGTCTTATCGCTTTAAAAAGTGTCCAATACATCAGCTGCCGATAGACCAAACGCTGTGGTATGAGCCATAATATTTTCCATTTTTTTTCTCCTTCAAACCAAAAACCGAGCAACGAAACACTCATGTCCACAAGCAAAAAGAAACCATAAAAGCCCAATATTTTCGCCAATCCTTCTGAACTATGCCGATTCCAGATAAGTCCAACGATGAGTAACACATCGGCAAGTGGCGCAATAAGGGGCATAAGGATTTGAAAAACCAACAAATTCGGCAAGGCGACCATGCCTAATGCGCCAAAACGCGGGTTTAAAAACGCATCACGGTTTTTCCAAAAACTTTGCATGATGCCATACGTCCAACGAAAACGTTGCCGCATGAACATTCGGAAAGTTTCAGGTGCTTCTGTCACCGCAATCGCTGCGGTACAAGAGCGCACAATATTGCCCCCCCTCAGTATCCGAATTGTCAAATCACAGTCTTCGGCAAGTGTATCAGTTGCGAAACCACCAACATCTTGTATGACCGTTTTTCTGAAAGCACCAATTGCCCCTGGGACAACCGTAATGGCATTGATGTAGTCAAAAGCACGACGGTCAAAATTCTGACTTGTTGTGTATTCTATTGATTGCCAATAGGTTATCATATTTACTTCATTGCCTACTTTCACATTGCCCGCTACGGCACCTACTTTTTTGTCTTGAAAATAAGGCATCATTTTTCTAATGGCATCGGTTCTCAATTGTGTGTCGGCATCAATGCAGATGACAAATTCACCCGTTGCTCTTTCAATACCATAGTTCAAAGCAGAGGCTTTCCCGCCATTGGGTTTGTCCAATACTTGAACGTTTGGGTGATTTTCAAAAGCTTCAAAAACGACCGAAAACGTGGCATCTTTGGAACCATCATTGACAAAAATGATGTCGAAATTCAGATAATCCTGCTTCAAAAGATTTTGAACTGTTTTCACGGCATTCACCTCTTCGTTGTAAGCGGGAACGATGATAGATACTGAGGGGGGGATTTTTCTATTAAAATTTGTAACCAAAAAGGCAGTTTCATCCAATTCAGCTTGTTCGTTTTTGCGTTTTACGTACTGAATTGTTGCCAAAACAGCAATCGCAAAAATCCGCACAATACCCAAAATCAAGGCAAGGATAAACAACCCAAAGAACAAACTGCTTGCCCAAAAAGCACCTTCTGCAATCCAGCTATTGGCTTCAAAAAGGGAGCTTTTTACGGTCGGCATCACTTCTTCGGGTGTTTTACCCAACAAATTGGCAATGGTTGAAAATTGCACACCACGTGCTTTAAAATATTGAATAATACGTGGTAAAGCCTCCACCGTCGCTTGTCGGTTGCCACCCGAATCGTGAAAAAGAATAATACCTTTAGCTGGATTGGCTTCGTAAGCGCGGATAGTTCGGACGTAAATGGAATCTGCCGAAATGCCTTCCTGCCAATCTTCGGGGTCAATACTTTCACCTATTGAGTAGTAATTGAGTTCTTTCCGATACCCAAAGGCACTAATTCTTCCATTTTTGTTGGTTCCGAGTCGGCATTGAAAGGGGCGCGGAAAAGGACAGTTGAGCGACCTAAAACGCTCTCTAACAATAAACGGGTTGCTTCAATTTCAGCATAAGCCCGTTTTCTACCGACTTTCGCAATATTCGGATGCGTAAATGTATGGTTGCCAATCTCATGTCCTTCTTTCAAAATACGCTTCAAAATGGGCAAATTAGCTTCAGCCATAACGCCAACAACGAAGAAAGCAGCTGGAATTTTTTCTTGTTTTAAAATGTCGAGAATTTTAGGTGTATAATCAGGATCCGGTCCATCGTCAAATGTCAAAATAACTTGATTGTGGACTTTTCCATATTTTTTAATGACGTATTTTGTAGGCAGATTTTTGTAGGTTTCTTCTTGAATAACATGCTCTAACGTGTCCACATCTATGTCAATTTCACCATTTTGTGGCTGACTGACGACATCCAAAACCTCGCCGTCGCCTGTATAATTGGGTTTTTCAAAATTAGATTTAATATTTTTTAAT
>JANMJN010000768.1:0-2723 GCA_031371355.1 Saprospiraceae bacterium | reverse complement strand
TTTCATCATAAATTCAATGAAAGCAGGGACTCCTGCCTGTGTCGCACTGCCCGAAATTGCATCGGCAGGAATGATGATATCGCACAAGGTGGCTACCGTTTTCAGTTCTTGTGGTGTAAAAAATTTATCTGCTTGCAATTTCGCATCGCGCACTTGCTCTTCAGGTGTGCGCCCGTCTTTGCAATCCGTTGGGTCGCCTTTACCCTCTAAAATATCGGATTTTACTGAGGGGTCTGATTTAGGTGCAACTATGCCAAAAGTTGATAGCGCAAGGGCTTTTATAGAATCACGTCTTTTCATATCTTTGAATATTGATAGATGATTAATGATTTTTTTTTTTTGACCACAGATGACACTGATTTCTGTTTTGATTTAGTTGAAAAATCAGCTTAAACCAGTCAAATCAGTGTCATCAGTGGTCAAATTTGTTAAATACGACCTACTTTCCTTTGCTCAACAATATACTCCGAAGTCCGCATCGCTAATGCCAAAATTGACCAAGTCGTATTTTTATGTGGTTGCGACACAAAAGGCGCACCGTCCACGACAAATAAATTTTTGACATCATGCGCTTGACAATTGCTATTCAATGCCGATGTATTTTTATTATGACCCATACGGACAGTACCCACTTCGTGAATGATGCGTCCAGGTGCTTCAAGACCATATTCCCGTTCCCTTCCTGGGTTTTGTTGCAGAGGGATACCGCCGAGTTCATTGATCAATTGGTCGAAAGTATCTTGCATGTGTTTAGCTTGATTGATTTCATGTTCCGACCACTTATAATTAAACCGCAGCACAGGGATGCCAAATTTATCTACGACAGAGGGGTCTATCTCGCAAAAATTATCAGCCGATGCGATGGCTTCGCCCCGTCCTGCCATACCTATCACCGCGCCATAGTGCCGTCTTACTTCTTCTTTCAATCTTTTTCCGTAGCCACCTGCTGGCAGTATTTGACCGTCAGTTTGAGGGATTTTACCGTTGATGCGTTCCATTCCAAAGCCGAATCCATAGCCAGGCATTGTCATTCCACCGCCGTATTCGATGTGATAGCCACGCGGAAAATCGAGTTTTTTATTGTCCAACCACCAAGGTGAATAGACGTGCATGCCGCCGACACCGTCCTCATTGTAGCGTTTTCTATCTAATAATTGCGGAATAAAAGCCGAGCGACCTAATCCCGTCGAGTCGTGAAGGTATTTACCAACCACACCGCTTGAATTTGCCAACCCCTCAGTAAAACGCGCCGATTTGGAGTTCAAAAGCAAACGCGCCGTCTCACAAGCCGATGCACCTAAAACAACAATCTTTGCACGAATCGTCTTTTCCGAAAGGTCGCGTTTGTCCACATACGAAACGCCTGTTGCCAAACCTGTTGCGGCATCAGTCAATACCTCTCGCGCCATTGCCATCGTGAATAAATCCACATTACCTGTTTTGACGGCAGGTTTTACCAAACAAGAAGACGCAGAAAAATCAGCATAAGCCGAACAACCCCGACCGCATTGACCACAAAAGAAACACTGTCCACGCTCATCGTTTATCTGTTTGGTAAGCATCGACATACGTGACGGAATGGTTGTGATACCGATATTTGTCGCTGCTTTTTTAATCATTAATTCATGTAAACGCGGCTTAGGTGGCGGCAGGAATTCACCATCGGGTTCATTTCGAATGCCTTCATTTGTGCCAAAAACGCCTATTAATCTATCTACTTTATCATAAAAAGGCTTTATGTCGTCATAGCCGATGGGCCAGTCTTCGCCTAAGCCATCTATACTTTTTGCTTTAAAATCGTCAGGTCCAAACCGCAATGAGATGCGTCCCCAGTGATTCGTCCGACCACCCAACATACGTGAGCGAAACCAGTCGAACCTCGTCCCTTCCTTTCGTGTATAAGGTTCACCGTCCAATTGCCAACCACCCCAAGCGGCATCAAAATCACCAAAATCACGTGAAGACGTGGAAGCTCCTCGACGCGGCGAAGCCCAAGTGGGTTTGAGTTGCGTGATGTATTTAGGGTCAGCCGGGTCGTAGTAACCGCCTGCTTCGAGTAAGGCAACTTTTGCCCCTGCTTTTGATAAAATATAGGCTGCCATGCCACCGCCAGCACCTGAACCGACGATGACGACATCATAAATCTTAACTTCCTGAATAAATGCCATTTTTGATTGGTTAGTTGATGAAAAATAAAGTATTGTATTTCAATGCGGGAAGTTACAAATATTTTGGAAAAACGATGTATGCAGTGCGTAAAATATCCCCTCAGTATTTTTAAACAAAACTGCCTCACTTTGGGTTTCCAAAGTGAGGCAGTTTTGTTTTATTCACTCAATCACTATGAGACATACAGAGGCACAGCCGCAGCAAATGCGCTCGTCACGCCATTGGGACCGACTGCGAAAAGTCCTCGATGAGCGCGTTATTTTTATCGTCAATATCGTGACGGGTTCCATCTTTTTTGGATTTGGGGTGTGGTTGCTTTGGGAAGCGGCGCATTAAAACTAAAGTTTTGACCATCAATTTCTTCCAAATGATATGAACGGAGACTGGGTACGACGATCAATTTTTTCATTTGCTTATGAACGAAAACCATTTTGACCAACAATTTTTTCATTTGCTTATGAACGAAATTCATTTTGAACAACAATTTTTTCATTTTGCTCATGAACTAAACGACACATTGACCATCAATTTTCAAAATATGATATGAACTGAAA
>JANMJN010000759.1:0-3631 GCA_031371355.1 Saprospiraceae bacterium | reverse complement strand
GAGGGGGGGCAATGTACCATTGACATGCTCAACGGATTTTGTCAAGACTAATAAAAGATAGAGCATAAGTTCACGCTCGTCTTGTGTCAACAGGGAGAAATCTTCTGCGCCCCAATATTCAATCAAAACAGGATATTCCTCCGTAAAATCGGTGATTTCTTGTTCGAAATCGACTTCTTCGAGGACAGAGACAACGTTATCGATGATGTTTTCTGAAATAAACATATTGCAATTAGCAGTTTAATAATATTAATGTGACTTATAAATTGCAAAAATGCGTTGTTCTAATGAGAATTATATACCAAATGGCTAAAAATAAGCGACGATGGCTCAATTAAGAGACACCGTCGCAAATTTTGGATTAGTGGATTAGACAGGGTTGATTATAATAAAGTGGCTTTCATTTCCATAAAAAAACAAAAGCCAATAGAGCATTGTCTTATTGAATATAATAAAATTTTATAAAACTATGTGGGAATTAAATACGCATGTTCGTTTTTCCTTGGGTGGACAATGCATTGTTTATTATAATACGCAACAAAGATGTTGCATTTTCTTTTTATCCAAATGTAAATATTTAGTGAATGTGTAATTTATGCGGTGAATGTGTGTTGAGCCGTTTTTTAAGCCATAAACTGTTCAAAAGACTTGATAAAATTGGATTTTCGGTTGACAGAAATGGAAATTTCGTCGCCATTGAATAAGACGGCTATTGCACCACGAAACCTTTCTCCATGCTCATCAATGTCTGTTATCTTGTTGACGAAACTTAAATTTATAACATATTGCCGATTGGAGCGGACAAAGTGAGCATTTTGTTCATATTCTTCGAGAGTGCTTGCCCGAGCAATTTTGTCACGACCATCCACCAAACGAAGGCGCACAGTTTCATCTTTTATAAAGACAAACATGACATCGTTGGCTTGGTAAGTATCGTCAATCAGTTTATCAGTTCCGCGTTGCTGCAGCAATTTTTGTTTAACTTTGAACACAATATTGATGAGTTCGTCAGGGTCAATGGGCTTCAAGATATAGCCAATCGCAAAAGTTTGGTTAAAAGCCCTAAACACATATTCTTCTCGCGCAGTTACAAAAACGACTTGAAAATCAGCTTTAATGGGATTAAAATGATTAAAAAAATCGAAACCTTCATCGCCCCGTGATAGGCGAATATCTAAAAAAACAATATCCGGCTTTTGACTTTTGCAAAGCCGCACCCCCTCAGTACTCGTTGCCGCTTGACCGACCAAACGGATAGTTGGGCAATATTCTACGAGCATCAATTCTAAAAGTTCTCTATTTTTAGGTTCATCGTCTATGATGATGGCTTTGATGGATGACATAGTTAGTTTGTTGTGTGCTTGTTTTTTTTGTATGAATTGTGTGCTTTTTATCAAATAAAAGTCGACCAAAATAGGAGGATGTCTCAAAATTTTGAGACAGCCTCTTCTAATTTCATAACCTCATGTATTCGCAACTAAACAGCTACACTAAAATCGCGCAAAGCATCATTCAATGATACCTTTTTATCCGTACTGGGTTTCCGTTTGCCAATAATCAAAGCACAGGCGACTTGATATTTTCCTGCTGGAAATTCCTTTTCATATGTACCTGGAATAACGACCGAACCGGCTGGCACGCGACCTCTATAAATCACTGGTTCTGAACCTGTTACGTCAATGATATGCGTGGATTGCGTCAAAACGACATTTGCTCCCAAGACACATTCACGTTCTACACGTACACCTTCAACGACAATACAACGTGAGCCAATAAAACAATCGTCTTCGATAATCGTCGGAGATGCTTGAACGGGTTCGAGGACACCGCCTAAGCCAACGCCACCACTCAAATGCACATTTTTACCGACTTGTGCACAGGAACCCACCGTTGCCCAAGTATCCACCATCGTGCCGCTACCGACATACGCACCGATATTCACATAACTCGGCATCATAATAACACCTGATTCAAGGTACGCACCATAACGCGCAATGGCATGAGGCACAACCCGAACGCCTTGCTTCGCAAAATCGCGTTTCAAAGCAATTTTGTCATGAAATTCAAACGGACCGACTTCAATCGTCTCCATTTGTTGAATCGGGAAGTAGAGGATGACACCTTTTTTCACCCAATCATTGACCGTCCATCCCCCCTCAGTATCGGGTTCAGCCACACGTACTTTTCCTTTATCGAGTAGTTCGATCAGTTCTCTTATTGCCGCTTGTGTTTCGGCTTCTTTCAAAAGCGCGCGATTTTCCCACGCTGTTTCGATGACATTTTTTAGGTTTTCCATTCTCTTTTAAATTTTATAAAATATTGACAATTAATTAGTTATATTTATCAGTCAGCGGGTGACTTTGAATCATCTGCTGAATAGTTTGATTTACGCTATCAAAAACTGCGATTCTTTTAGAGCCTTCAATAACACGACGTTTTCTTCAGGCGTACCAATTGTTATGCGCAAACAACCTTCACAAAGCGTCACATTAGCTCGATTCCGAACCACTATGCCATACGCCAAAAGCCACTGATACATCTCATTCGGTCGCGATATTTTGACCAAAAGAAAATTGGCATCACTTGGAAATACTTTTTCAACAAAAGGATACCCCCTCAGTATAGCAGCCATTTTTTCGCGTTCCGCAAGGATTTCTTTAACGGCAGCATCCTTTTTAGCTGCTTTATTTTTCAACAAATCAAGAGCTGCCCGTTGCGTCAAGGCATTGACATTATAAGGCGGTTTCACTTTATTCATCAAGTCAATAATTTCTTTTGAGGCAAATGCCATACCGAGCCGAATGCCCGCCATACCCCACGCCTTTGAAAAAGTTTGCATAACAACCAAATTCGGAAACGTTTCCAACCAATCAATACAACTTTGTTGCGCTGAAAAGTCAATATAAGCCTCGTCAACCACGACGATGCCATTGAAAGCATTGAGCAAATTCAATATTTTGCTGGGCTCGATGCTGTTCGCCGTTGGATTGTTCGGACTGCAAATAAACAGAATTTTTGAGTGTTCATCTGCCCTCCTCCCTATTTCTTCGATATTCGGTTGAAAATCAGGTGTCAAATTCACCATGCGCACTGCGACATCAGCGGTATCAGCCGAAACTTGATACATCCCATAGGTCGGTGGCAACGTAATAATGTTATCCACACGTGGTTCGCAAAATATGCGGATAAGGACATCAATCACTTCATCAGACCCATTGCCGAGAAAGATATTTTCTGCCGTCACGTCTTTGATTTTAGCAATTTCAATTTTTACTGCCAGTGCCAAAGGGTCGGGATAACGGTTCAATCCGTCATTTTCGAAAGGATTTTCGTTGGCATCTAAAAAAACCGAAGCCGCCCCTTTAAACTCATCACGCGCCGACGAGTAAGCTTTCATTTTAGCAATATTAGGACGGACTAATTGTTTGATATTCATTGATTTAGCATGGATTTAACGCAACAAATTGTAGCCATTTTATAAATTAATGATTGCTCAAGTATCGGATATTTTAAAAATATCCTATACTTCTGAAATTTGTTAAAAACCGTTATCTGTTGCATTTTATTGAAAGAAAAAGATTATTTTTGTAAAAAATTAAAAAAAATGACCACACAAGCCACTGCATTACCC
>JANMJN010000738.1:0-2016 GCA_031371355.1 Saprospiraceae bacterium | reverse complement strand
GCGCGCGGCGGCATGGGCATCGTTTTCAAAGCTCAGGGCCCTTCCGGCAACGTCGTCGCGCTCAAGACCGTTCGCCGCGATCGCCTCGGCGGCAGCGAACTCGGGCTTCGGTTTGGCCCCCTTGCCCATAATGCCTAAGCCAATGAATCCTACTTTTTTCATTTTTAATTAATTGATTTATAAGAGTGATAGACCACAGATTGGACTGATACGACAGATTTTCGCAGATTTTTTCTTTTGTCATCCCGTAGGGAACTAGAAAAATCAGTGAAAATCTGTCGTATCAGTCCAATCTGTGGTCAAAAAAATCATGTCAAAGGTCCAGGATTAAACAACACCAAATCATTGTAAATCCCCAAAGTATCCGTCGCCACTTTCTTTGTGCCACTTGCCACTTCCAAAATAAGATGAAACAATGCCCAACCCATTTCTTCAATCGTTTTAGCCCCAAAAGCAATCGGTCCCGCATCAAAATCAATCAAATCGAACCAACGATCACTTAATTTTGAATTAGAACTCACTTTGATAACAGGCACCATCGGTAACCCATAAGGCGTACCGCGACCTGTGATAAATACATGCATATTCATGCCCGCCGCCAATTGCAATGTGCCACAAACGAAATCACTTGCGGGTGTCGCAACGAAGTTCAAACCTTTTTTTCGTATTTTATCGCCAGGGGCAATAACATCTACAATCGGACTTGTGCCCGATTTGGCAATTGAACCCAAAGCTTTTTCGACGATATTGCTCAAACCACCGCGTTTGTTGCCAGGCGTAGTATTGGCACTTCTGTCCACGCTGCCTTGCAAAAGATAGTCGTCGTACCACTGCATTTCGTCCAAAAGAGCCTTTGCTACTGAGGGGGTCGTCGCACGCGGCAGGAGCAAATGCACGGCATCTCTAACCTCCGTCACTTCTGAAAAAAAGACTGTTCCACCTGCTCTAACAATTAAATCTGCGGCATAACCCGATGCAGGATTGCCCGTTATACCCGAAAAAGCATCGCTGCCACCGCATTGCATACCGACAACTAAATCAGAAGCAGGGCATGTTTCACGCTTTCGTTCATTCAGTTTTTTCAAATGTTTTTCCGCCATATTCATTATACCGTCCACCATTTCTTGAAAACCTGAAAAAGACTCGTCTTGAAGGTATAATACTGAGGGGGTCTCATTTCCATCTTTTGGTAATAAACGTTCTGGTCTCAATTTTTCACAACCCAAACCTATGACCATTATTTCACCGCCGAAATTGGGGTTTTGAGCAATATTTTGAATGGTTCGAATCGGAATCATTGCCGCAGGTGCATCAATCGCAATGCCACAACCGTAACTGTGGTTGAATGCAAAAACGCCGTCCACATTCGGATATTTGGGCAGCAATTCTTTTCTAATTTTATTTTCAACATAATCGGTAATCCCTGCCACACATTGCACACTTGTCGTGATGCCCAAGATATTTTTAGTGCCAACGCTACCGTCTGCATTTTTATAGCCTTGAAAAGTATAACCCGTTATCCGAAGGGATTCCGATGGAAAAGGTTCAATC
The DNA here is from genome assembly GCA_031371355.1 of Saprospiraceae bacterium. Taxonomy (GTDB): domain Bacteria; phylum Bacteroidota; class Bacteroidia; order Chitinophagales; family Saprospiraceae; genus JAAFJT01. Next base: position 465 of record JANMJN010000738.1, on the reverse strand, counting down.
ACAACATCTTTTGCTTCGGGCAAAGGCATATCTTTCAAATCAGGTGGCAGCGGCATAACGAGTTTGTTTTCATTGATCCATTCTCCACGTTGAATATTGGTATCCGCATACCCGATTATTTGCCCGTAACGAATCACCGCATCGTCTTTATCTATGTCGGTTAAAGCGACTTTATGCCCCATCGGAATGTCTTCAATTAGAACGATGTTGTCTAAAACGGTTGTTCCTTTTGGGAGACCGAAAGCGTTGCAGACGATGCCGACGTTGTCTTTTGGTGTTGTTTGGATGACAGTGGTCTCGGTTGTATTTGTCATACAGGTTTGCTATTATTTGAGTTTCTTGATGAAGGTATTAGCTGTTAAAGATTTCATTTGAGTTATAGCGATTGTATTCAATTGCTGCAAGCGTTGAGGTTGGGGTAAACCTTGATGAATTAAAACAGCATTGATACTTTCCATATTAGAC
>JANMJN010000695.1:0-3069 GCA_031371355.1 Saprospiraceae bacterium | reverse complement strand
AATAACCCGTTTATGCATATAAATCTAAGCCCCTTTAGAATCCATAAGTTATTTAAAATGAACACTTTACATACAAATTAAGCGTAACTATAATTATATCAAACTTTTGATTTTTAAGTTTGATAAATTCTTGTACCTTGTGCCTTAGATGGAAAAAGTTAGTTTATTTAGATTTTAATAAATTGAGGAAATGTCAAAGAAAACGCAGTCGGAAGTTATTCAAGATTTACAAATAAATCCAGATTATATCATTCTGAATAATCCCTTGGCTACCCCTAAATTCGTACGGCAAGTGGGAAAAAAAGGGAAGGAGCGACAAATTACAGAAATATATACACCTAAGATTTTTTTTGAAATTGTTTCGCGATTGACACCGCAACATTTGGAAAATGCGGTGGGTAAGTACGTGCAGATTAATTTCAATGTTGGCGATTTTTTGCGTGAATTGGGGCTAAAAAGCTCGAAAAACTACTATAACCACATCATTGATTGCGTTGACGAGATGCAGCGCATCAATATCAAATACGAAGATGATGAGACTTTAGGGAGTTATTCGGTTATTCCTGATTACACTTATGGGAAGTCAAAAGGGGATATGGTTTTGGATTTGAACGTGAAATTGGTCAAGAAGATTTTGGAAGTCAAACACGACGAAAACTTTAGTTTTTTGAAGAAATACCTATTTCGATTGCAAAATGCGCAAGCTGTCAAGCTGTTTCCGTTTTTTGTGAGTTGGAAAAACAAAGGAATGGTAGAGTTGACTGTGGAGAGTTTTAAGAAAAAATTTGGGTATGATACTGAGGGGTATAAATTTTTCACGAATATTAAAAATAAAGTCCTTGATCCCGCCATAAATGAAATCAATGACAAAACGGAGTTATTTATCAGTTATACCCTTCTTGGAACAAGTTTAGAGAGTCAAAGACCGCGTGTAACAGGGCTTCGTTTCTTTATAAGCGAGAAAAAAGCACCAAAGCTATTGCTCGCGAATGTTCTTCCGATGCAACCCCATAAAGCAGTAAATGTGCCTTCAGAAGATTACGAAGGAGATATCATACGCATCTTCCACATTTTTGAGCCAATGGCAGACGAGGCAGAGATCAAGGATTTTATTAAAAATATGGGTGGGTTAGGCGATACAAAAGCCATTTTAGAAGCCTGTTTGTTCGCTGAAGCAGAGCAGGAGCGATTGCAGAAATTGGGTAAATCCATTTTGAGTTTTAGAGGATATCTTATTGCTGGTTTGCCGAAAGGCATGGGTAGGGGCTTGTTGGAGCAAAAGATAGTCGTTAATCGCCAAAAACAAGAGTTAGAGAAAACCAAAAAAGCGGCAGTGACCCAAACAGAACAGTTAGATAAATGGCTGACTGAAGCCAAAAACATACGTGAGCAATACCGTTTGGCTGTCAATGAGGTTATCAAAAAGACGGCGACAGACATCGAAAAAGAAAATGTGGCATCCATACTGAGGGGGCAATCTTCGATTTATGCCAACAAAACGGTTGATGATTTTAGAAATAAAATGTATTTGGTTGTTTTTATAACCACTTTCATAAAGACTTATCCTGAAAGGTTTGAATCTGTAAATGAGCAATTTTCAAACGCCTACGAAAGTGTTATGCAGCAAGTCATACAATTGGATAAATCGAAATTCAATAAACTGACGTATTAGATCTTGTTTTTGATAAAATGTTAATTAATTGAAATTTAATGACTAAATAATGCTGTTTTAATTGAAAATTAATTGAAAAAAGCATTAAATTTAAATTAAAACGTTATTGCTAAGGAGTGAAATAATTTACAAATAGTTTTTTTTACACAGTTGGAAATGGATAATAGCAATCAAATCATACTTTTTGAAGAAAAACAAGTCCGTCGAGTTTGGCACAATGAATCGTGGTGGTTTGTGGTGGAGGACATAATAGGCTTACTGACGAATAGTAAAAACCCTAAGAAATATTTGGCGGCGTTGCGTAGCCGCGACAAGGAACTCGCCAAAGGGTATCCACAACTTGTAGATACCCTTCCTGTCGCTACTGAGGGGGGGATTCAACGGATGACTTGTTCGAATCGAAAAGGCATTTTACGTATCATCATGTCCGTGCCGTCACCGAATGCAGAACCGTTTAAACTTTGGCTTGCGCAAGTAGGGGAGGAGCGGATGGAGGAAATCGAAGATCCTGAACTCGCTGTGGAACGTATGCGTGAATTGTATATTGCCAAGGGTTATCCGACAGAATGGATTGACACACGTATCAGAAGTATTGATATTCGCAAACAACTAACCGATGAGTGGAAAGCGAGAAAAGTGAAAGAAGGCACAGAATATGCCATTTTGACTGCTGAAATTGCCAAAGCGACTTTTGACTTAACGCCTTCTGAACACAAGCAATTTAAAGGTCTCGAAAAGCAGAATCTACGGGATCATATGACGAATCTTGAGCTTATATTTACGATGCTTGGCGAAGAAGCCACTCGGCACATCGCCGTTGAGGAAGATGCGCAAGGCTTTGAAGAAAACCGTGATGCGGCAATTCAGGGGGGACGTTTGGCTGGAAAAGCACGTCGAAACGTAGAGGAAGACAAACGTTTCAAAGTGACTTCGTCTCAAAATTTTTTACACCTAAAAGAGGCAGAAAGTGGCGAACTGCTTGAAGGGCAGGATGAAATAAAGCCATAAATGACAGATGTTTTCAAACTGGCTTAGATCCCCGCTAAAATCTTATGCAACTCTTCTTTTGTTTTGCCTAATTTGATTTGTAGTTTACCTATCATTTCCTCCTGTTTGCCTTTAACAAACAACAAATCATTGTCGGTTAATGCAGCAAATTTTTGCTTAAGTTTACCTTTTTGCTCTTCCCAATTACCTTTTAGTTCTATCATGATTATAATTTTTAATATTACGCTGCAATGAATTTTTACAACAACGCAAAGATGGGCATCTCTAAGAAGATAAGCGTTATACAATTTTAGGATTAAGTTGCAATATTCACACATTTCATATTCTTACCTTATTGTCTCATTCGGCTATAAGCCCCCCCTCAGTATAAATAAGAAAACGCGCTCATC
>JANMJN010000687.1:0-3279 GCA_031371355.1 Saprospiraceae bacterium | reverse complement strand
CTGCTTCGCGCGCATTCCTTCTTTGACCCCAAACGATCAAATATCAAATACGCCAGAAAAAGGGCAAGCCACCTCTGAAAAATTGGTTCTTGAACTGTCTCCAATTGTTGTGTCGCAATTTGGGGTAAGCTTAAAGGTATTCATAAATTTGTCAGAGGAACATACTGAGGGGGAGATACGTCAAGCCGTTGAGATCACTCAAAAGGCAATAAAACAAGGGAAAGTGGTGAATGTGGCAGGTTTTTTTGTAGAGGCAGTACGTGCAAAATACAGGGATAACAAGCCTAAAACGATCCTTAGTGAGGTTGATAAAAAAGCAAAAATCGCAGAAACCAAGCGAGTAGGGGAGGAGATCGCACAAAAGGAAAAAGATCAAAAACAAGCGCAATTCGAAAAAGAGATGGGTGTTTTTTATCAACTAATACAAGAAGATCTTAACCTTATTCCAATATTGACAGAAACCATCCTATCTGGTATGTTGAGTGTTTATTATAAAAAAGACATAACATTCGAAGAAAACTTGAAAAACCCTTTGCTAAAAGCAGCTTTTTTGAACATGACTAAAGAACTAAAACCTCAGATGTTTGAATAGTAATGATTTTAAAGCCTTGTCTGATGTTTAGTTAATGTGACCACAGTTCAAGAAGGAGGTTCCCCTTCCTATTGGGCGATGACCGATATTGAAAAAGCAATGTTTTAACACATCTTCATAATTGGAATCCGTTAAAAGTATTGACCATTACCGGCACGATATATATTAATCTGTAGTTTTAGTGGGCATATCCAAATACATCAGTGTGTACAAAAGCCTTTTCGTGTGTCTGCATTTTACCCCCTCAGTATTTAATGAATTTATTTGTTCATTTTAGGTAAACCCCAAAAACAAAAGTAAATCAAACCCCCCAAAGTGCATTAGAAGCTAAATCACCCATGAATATGATTTATATCAGAATAACAGAATTTTATTTGGCTTTATTTTGCTAAGGTTTTTAAGCAAAATATATCATAATACAATAAAATTCTTATCAAATGTCAAACGAAAAATATGTTTACAGCTTTGGCGGTAGTAAAGCAGATGGCAATGAATCTATGAAAAACCTATTGGGTGGCAAAGGTGCCAATCTTGCTGAAATGGCGGGTCATCCGAATCTTTTACTACCCGTTCCTCCAGGTTTTACGATTACAACGGAAGTTTGTACTTACTACTACAATCATGGCAAAACCTATCCATCAAGTCTCAAAAAAGAAACTTATGATGCACTCAATCAAGTTGAAGATTTGATGGGCAGAAAATTTGGGGATAAAAGAAATCCATTATTGTTATCGGTTCGTTCGGGTGCGCGCAAATCTATGCCGGGTATGATGGATACGGTTTTGAATATTGGACTGAATGATGATACAATTAAAGGACTGATTGCGCAAACAGGCAACGAACGGTTTGCTTATGATGCCTATCGAAGACTTGTGATGATGTATGCCGATGTCGTAATGGAAAAAGCATCTGATTTTGAACCGAAACATGGCAAAGGTATTCGGAAGATTTTGGAAGAACATTTAGAAGCGGTCAAAGGAAAAAATGGTTACGGCAACGATACAGACTTAACGGCGGATGACCTGCGCGCTTTGGTGATTGTGTTCAAAAAAACAATCGAAAAAACATTGGGCAAAAGTTTTCCTGAAGATCCGATGGATCAATTGTGGGGTAGTATCGGTGCTGTTTTCGGCAGTTGGAATGGTAAACGTGCGGTGGAATATCGTCGTATCGAAAAAATACCAAACGACTGGGGAACAGCTGTCAATGTTCAAGCAATGGTTTTTGGGAATATGGGTAATGATTGTGCAACGGGTGTTGCCTTCACAAGAAATCCTGGGAACGGCGACAATCATTTTTATGGCGAATATTTAGTAGATGCACAAGGTGAAGATGTTGTGGCGGGTACTCGTACGCCTGCGCCGATTAATGATTTTTCAAAAAATGCGCAGAGCAAAGATTTACCAACACTCAAGTCACTCATGCCTGGACTTTATGATGAATTAGATGGCTATCAAAGAAAATTAGAAACGCATTATAAAGACATGCAGGACATCGAGTTTACCATTGAAAAAGGCACGCTTTATATGTTGCAATGTCGCGTCGGTAAAAGGAATGGCGTGGCTGCTGTAAAGATGGCAATGGATATGTTTACTGAGGGGTTGATAAACAAAGATACAGCGATCATGCGCGTCGGACCACAACAATTGGTTGAACTTTTGTTACCAAGATTGGATCCAGAAATAGAAAAAATCTCAACACCAATTGCTAAAGGTTTGCCTGCAGGTCCTGGCGGTGCGAAGGGTATGATTGTTTTTGATTCAGAAAAAGCCGTCAAATGGGCAGAGAAAAAACAACCTGTGATATTGGTCAGAGACGAAACGTCGCCTGAAGATGTGGACGGCATGCATGCTTCAAAAGCCATTTTGACAAGTAAAGGCGGTATGACTTCCCATGCAGCTCTTGTTGCGAGAGGTTGGGGCAAATGTTGTGTTGTCGGCTGCAATGATATTGAAATCAATGTTGAACATGGTACATTGAAATCAAAAAATGGAAAAGTATTGCATGAAGGTGATTGGATTAGCCTGAATGGGACTACAGGGCTTGTTTATGAAGGCGCACTCCCTTTGGTTTCTGTGAATATTGATGAAAACAAGTCGTATAGTGAGTTAATGAAAATAGTGGACGAAACCAAACAACTGGATGTTAGAGCTAATGTTGAAACGCCAAGTGATGCCATACAAGCTTTACGTTTTGGCGCAACAGGTATTGGACTTTTCAGGACAGAACATATGTTTTATGGCGAAAAGAGCGAAGAACCGCTGTTTTTGCTGCGCAAAATGATTGTCAGTGATAGCAAAGAAGAGCGCAAAATTGCTTTAGAAGAACTATTTGCTTATGTTAAAAAGGATATTAAAGAGACACTGGATGTTATGAGCGGTCATCCCGTAACGATTCGGTTGCTTGATCCACCGCTTCATGAGTTTGTTCCACATGACAAAGTCAAATTGAATGCATTGAGTAAAGAATTGGGTATCAAAATGACGACGCTCAATAAAAGGGTTTTGGCATTGCATGAAAACAATCCGATGCTTGGACACAGAGGCGTAAGGTTGGGTATCAGTTATCCTGAAATTACAGAAATGCAAATACGCGCAATACTTGAAGCGGCTTCTGAATTGGAAGACAGAGGCAAAAAAGTCTTTCCAGAAATCATGATTCCTGTCACTTGTACTGTCAATGAATTG
>JANMJN010000648.1:0-8827 GCA_031371355.1 Saprospiraceae bacterium | reverse complement strand
ATTTTATCTTTTCTAAAATAATTTTATGGTTGTCTCGTAAATTGATGCGTCTTGTTTTATCTCCACACCCTGTTCTATACCCGCCAAAGCATACCGCTTTTTAAGGTTTTCGATACCGATGCCAAATGATTCAACCTTTACCTTTTTTGGCTGATAATTATTGGCGATCGTGATGCTTTTTGTATTTTTTTGATAGATACGAATGTGTAATGGTTTTGCTTCTGAAACAATATTGTGCTTAATACAGTTTTCAGCGAGCAGCTGCAAGGTAAAAGTCGGCAGATGATAAGCCAATGATTCCTCTGATACCTGTATTTCTAAGAAAATAGCTTGTTCCTGTCTCAATCGCATGAGATACATGTAGGCATTGAAAAAGTCCAACTCTTCTCCAAGCGTCACCGTTCCTTTTTCTTTTTTTAAGGTTTGGTGATAAACCTCTTTCAGTTTGATGATAAATTCTTCGGTGCGTGCATCCTTTGACCGCACCATCGCTTGCAACGTTGTTAAACTATTGAATAGAAAATGCGGATTGATTTGTTGCAGCAATTGGTTGAACTGTGCTTTGACATTTTCACTTTGCAAAGCGATATTATCGGCATGAAACCTTGACCGCTCATTAAATGATTTAATACTTTCCAATATAGCAATGTAAATAGGAATATTTATGATGTATCTCACAGTGGGTATCCATTTGTTCGGATTAGCGAACCCCTCAGTAAAATGGACGAAACTGTATTCTAAAAACAAGTAGCAGATGATAATAAAACAACAGACAAAAGCAGCGATGAGCCACCTAATAACTTGATTGTATGCTGTCGAATAAACTGCCTTTTGAACCACCAATAGCAATATCAACTGAATGAATCCAGTAAATGCCAAATACCTTAAAGCTTCTTGCACAGAGTGAAAAGGTATTTTATAAGCAAACAAGGTCAGAATGGGCATCAATACTGGATAGAGATAAGGCAGATACTTTTCTGCATTAGATATTGAGCGCTTGCTATTGAGTGCGTCTGTCATGGTCAAAATAGTTTGATAGTTGTTGAATAAGTTGTTTCGTTTTGCTCAATTATTACAGCCTCCTCTATGCCTGCGAGGGCATAACGCATCTTTAAATTCTCAATACCCACACCAAATGATTCGGTCTGTATTGCTTTCGGTTGATAATTATTTGACATCGTGATGCTTTTAGGGTCTTTTTGGAACAGTTGAATGTGTAAAGGTTGGTTTTTTGAAAAGACATTGTGTTTGATACAGTTTTCACCAAGCAACTGCAATGAAAAAACGGGCAAGTGATAGTCGAGCGATTCATCCGATACTGATGACCCAAAAGTTATGGCTTCTTCTTGTCCATAAATCATCAGAAATAGATAAGACCGTAAAAAGGCTAATTCTTCTTGAAGACTGACCGAGCTTCTTTCTTTCTTTAATGTTTGGCGATACACATCCGCCAATTTCAAAATGTATTCTTCTGCTTGTGGGTCATCTGCCTTAACCATGTTTTGTAAGGTCGTAAGGCTGTGGAATAAAAAATCAGGATTGACTTGTTGAATCAAAAGATTGAATTGGGCTTCAATGTTTTCTGCTTGCAACATTAAGTTTTCTATTTTAGATTTTTCTCGTGCTTTTGTCCATTTAATACCCTCTATTAAAAATGAAGAAAGGAACGTGAGCGCAAAGAGCCTCTGACCAAAATTCAATGGGGAAAACCCTGTAAACGGCATAAATAAGTGAAGGACATAATAATCCAAACCGATAACAGACAGAATATAAAGGCTACTGCCCAAAAGAAGAGTTCCACATTTCACAAGTAGGTTATCAGAAATATTTAATAACCATTCATTCAAACACCAAAAGCCTAAGAGGATTAAGGAAAATACAACCCAATTGAGCGCAGCACCTGGTTTAAAGAATAAATTATTCGTTAACCCCGTGAAGGCTGGGAAAATGATTGCAAATAGATAGGGTGCGTAGTTTGTTGATTTCTTCATACTTTTTTTTTATATAGGATAAATATAAAACGAATTGGTGAATATTTATGCACCGTTAAAAAAAAAGGCTTGATTTTATCCCCAATAAGGCTTGAAATCAGATACAAGGATTAGAAGTCTTCGAGCCTTTTATCGCATTGTCTTAATATCTTTTTGTACTTTTGCGGCGCAAATTCTATATTTAACTTTTATAGTTATATAAATGAATCACCAACGCTGTTTTTCAGCGTAATTAAAGAAAATCACTCATCAATACTGAGGGGGGTAAAATTATCAGAACCTCATTCAGGATAGACAAATAAAAAAATGATTTCAGTTTCTAATGTCAGTGTTCACTTTGGTGAACGTACTTTGTTGGACAGTGTTAGTTTCGTTATTGGACCGCGCGACCGCATGGGTCTTGTTGGGCGTAATGGCGCAGGTAAATCAACGATGTTGAAAATTATTGCCAATTATCAAACGCCCAATGGTGGCGGCACGATTTCGAAGGCAAGCGATGCGACTATAGGTTTTTTGCATCAAGATATGACTTTGCCGATGGGCAGAACGGTGATTGATGAAGCATTGTCGGCGTTTGACGAAGTCAAATCATTAGAAAAAAAGATTGAAGAACTGAATCATCAATTGACGATTCGGACGGATTATGATACAGATTCTTACATGGATTTGATTCATGACGTGTCAGAGGCGACTGAACGGCATCATATTTTGGGTGGCGATACCGCACAAGCTGACGCAGAGCGCATACTGAGGGGTCTTGGTTTCAAGACGACAGATATGAATCGTTTGACCGATGAGTTCTCGGGCGGTTGGCAAATGCGTGTGGAATTGGCAAAAATGCTTTTACAACGCCCTGATTTCCTTTTGCTCGATGAGCCGACGAACCACTTGGATATTGAATCCATTATTTGGTTAGAAAAGTTTTTGGAAGACTATCCTGGAGCAGTTGTTCTGATTTCGCATGATAAACAGTTTTTGGACAATGTGACCAAACGAACCGTTGAGATTGAGATGGGCAAAATTTATGACTACAAAGCGAATTACACGAAATACGTCGAAATGCGTGCAGAACGTCGTGAATTACTCATAAATGCTTATACGAATCAACAAAAAATGATTGCGGACAGGGAAAAGACGATCAACCGATTCATGGCTAAAGCGACCAAAACGAGTATGGCGCAATCTATGCAAAAGCAATTGGACAAAATGGACAGGATTGAAATTGATGAAGCAGATATCAAATCCATGAATATCCGTTTTTCGCCCGCACCGCGCAGTGGTCAAGTTGTTGTTGAAGCCAAAGGATTGTCAAAAAGTTATGGTAGTTTGGATGTTTTGAGCAAAGTGGATTTGAAATTAGATAGAGGCGATAGAGTCGCTTTTGTGGGTCAAAACGGACAAGGCAAGACGACTTTGGCAAAAATTCTCATAGGTGAATTAACAAATACTGAGGGGGAGGTTATTTTGGGTCACAACGTTCAAGTGGGTTATTATGCTCAAAATCAAGCAGAAACGCTTTATAAAGATAATACACTTCTTGAAACAATGGAAATGCATTCGCCTCCTGAAATGCGTACAAGGTTGCGAGCCATACTCGGTGCATTCATGTTTACAGGTGATGATTCGAGCAAAAAAGTATCTGTCCTGAGTGGGGGTGAACGTGCACGTTTGGCTTTGGCTTGCTTGCTTTTGAAGCCTTTCAATTTGTTGCTACTCGATGAGCCAACGAATCACTTGGACATGATTTCAAAGGAAGTTTTGAAGGATGCTTTGATGCAATACGACGGCACACTCATTGTTGTAAGCCACGACCGTGAATTTTTAGCGGGTTTGACTGACACAACCATTGAGTTTAGAGATAAAAAACTGTATGAACACTTAGGCGATGTCAATTATTTCCTTGAAAGACGTGAACTTGATAATATGCGAGATGTGGAATTGAGTACAAAAGTAAGTTCGACACCTTCAAACGGAGCGACCAAAAATGGTGACGATAAAGACCGCAAAAAAGCAGAGCGTACCATCCAAACGGCTGAAAAACGCATTGCTGATTTAGAAAAACAGGTTGCTGAGTTCGAAAAAGATATGGCAAAACCTAATTTTTATAATCGTTCCGATGCTCAAAAGGTCATGGATAAATACGCAGGTGTCCAAAAAGAACTCGCTACCGAAATGGAAAAATGGGAGTTGGCATTGGTGGAGTTGGAGAGTTGATTGATTTTGAACACTGATTTACGCTGATTTTTTAGTTTCCTATGGAATGACAAAAGAAAAATCAGCGTAAATCAATCAAATCATTTAAATCTGTGGTCAAAAAACTTTCGACTATAAAAAACAGGAATACCCATCACAACAATACCCAAACCTACCCAACTGGGCTTAACAGCTAAACCAAACAAAGAAATGGGCGTTTCAAAAATCAATAAATTCACACAAATCGTTGTAGCGATAACAATGTACAAGGCGGGAATGATGGGATAACCGAAAGCGCGATACGGACGCTCAGCGTTTGGCATTTTTTTTCTTAATATAAAAATACCGCCAATTGTTAGAACATAAAACAGCAATGTGGCGAAGGTAACATACTTCAATAAATCGGAATATTTGCCCGATACGCAGAGCAGACAAGCCCAAATACATTGTACAATTAGCGCATATGCTGGAACACCTCGACTGTTTAATTCTGAAGCTTTTTTGAAGAACAAACCGTCTTTTGCCATCGCATAATATATGCGTGAACCCGATAAGACAATGCCATTGTTGCAACCAAATGTAGAAATCATAATGAAAATAGCCATTATCACCGCACCAACATTACCAAATATCATTTCTGCGGCGGCAGTTCCTACGCGTTCATTGGCGGCAAAAGCAATGCCGCGTGAAAAAGCATCAACACCGTCAGGCGTACCTACTGCAGGTAAAAGCATCAAATAACTGAGGTTTGCCAACCAATATAAAATGCTTACGAGCAGTGTACCGAGGAACAAACTCAAAGAAATATTGCGTTCTGGATTTTTGATTTCTCCTGCTGTATAGGTGATGGTATTCCAAGCAGATGAGCTAAAAATGGGTCCAATCATCGCCAAACCTAAAGCAGATAAAATTAACGGCAAATTACTGAGGGGGATATTCGAAACCAAATTGTTTGAAATACTCGCTTTAAAAGGTTGACTGGAGGCTTCTAAATTTATTTTCCAAGCTTCACTTCCATAACCGATGATTAATCCGAGACAAATGAGCCCCAGTAAAGCACCAATTTTGGTGACGGTGAAAATATTTTGTACCCATTTACCCAGTTGAATGCCTTGAATATTGATAAATGTGAGTAAAATAATGACAAAAAGAGCCAATAATTGAGTAGTTGTAAAAGTATATTCACCTATTTTTAGCAGTATATTTTGTTCATTGAATATCGGAAAAAGGACAGCTGCAAATTTTGCGAAAGCAATCGCTACTGCCGCAATCAAGCCTGTTTCGATGACTAAAAATGTTGTCCAACCAAACAAAAAACCAACTAAGGAGCCATAAGCTTCGCGTAAATACACGTATTGACCACCTGCTTTGGGCATCATGCCTGCTAATTCGCCATAGCTCAAAGCAGCGATAATGGTCAAAATTCCTGTGAAAAACCACGTCAACATGATAAATGTAGGTGAACCGACTTGTTTGGCGACACTGGCAGTCACAATGAAAATACCACTGCCTATCATCGAACCCATAACAATCATAGTCGAGTCGAAAAGGTTGAGGCTGCGTTTGAGTTCTGACATTGGTTGTTCGTTATTGGTTACTCGTTATTTGTTTTTAGATATTCGTCAATCGTTCGTTTGAATAAACGTAAAAGATTGAGTTTTTACAATTCGTGATAAAAGTATGTTTTTTCAGTATAAATTTGCGCTTTTCTAAGTGGTGTTTTGTACGCCTTAAATTTTGAGTATATGAAAATTGTTTTCATGGGTACGCCCGAATTTGCTGTTGCGTCCTTGGATATTTTAATAAAAAACGGATTTGATGTTGTTGCAGTCGTTACAGCGACCGACAAACTCGGTGGGCGAGGAGGGAAGCAGGTTTTGCAATCAGCCGTTAAACAATATGCTGTGGCGCATAATTTGCCTGTTTTGCAACCTGAAAAGCTGAAAAACCCTGAATTTATCGAAAGACTGAGGGGTCTCGAAGCCGACCTTTTTGTGGTTGTGGCGTTCCGTATGTTACCAGAAATCGTTTGGACGATGCCACCTTTGGGGACGATAAATGTGCATGGCTCGTTGTTGCCAAAATATCGTGGAGCTGCGCCAATTAATTGGGCTGTCATTAATGGTGAAAAAGAAACAGGTGTCACAACATTTTTTCTAAAACATGAAATTGATACGGGTGATATTATTTTCAGAGAAAAAATGCCGATTGGAGAAGATGAAACGGTGGGTGAAATACACGACAAAATGATGGTGTTGGGAGCGGAAACTCTTTTGAAAACAGTACAAGCTATTGATAATCAAACTGTTGTGCCACAGCCGCAACCTAATGAAGCCGCAACACATGCTCCTAAAATTTTCCATGAAACCTGTCAAATTGATTTTTCTAAGACTGTGACCGAAGTACATAATTTTGTACGCGGCTTGTCGCCTCATCCGACAGCGTGGACGGTTTTAGACGGTTTGAAATTAAAGATTTTTAGGACATCGAAAGAAATTACCCCCCCTCAGTATGAAGCGGGAAAATTGCTTTCTGATGGTAAAAGTTATATGAAAATTGCTTGTTCAGACGGATTTGTTCATCTCCTTGATATTCAATTAGAAGGACGAAAACGCCTATTGATTCGTGATTTTTTGAATGGATATCAATTGGTTACGCATTGAGATTTACTAAATTTTAAAAATTTAGTAAATCTGTACACTCTTACGCGTTAATCGCTATTTTTGCTGCCGCAACTACTTTTGCCGTATTACCAACAAACACGTCTTCACCAATAACAATAACTGGGCGTTTCAAAAAAGTGTATTCTTCAAGTATCAAACGACGATAGTCTTTTTCAGTAAGTGTTTGCTCATGTAAACCCAGTGCTCGAAATTTTAAGGCGCGACGACTGAATAAGGCTTCATAACTACCTACCTTTGCCGCCCAAGCATCTAAATCTTCCGCAGAGACGTGTTCGGTTTTAATATCTTGAAATACACAATTAGCGGCTTCGGCACCCGTTTCTTTGATAATACGTTGACATGTGTCGCAATTGGAAAGGTGAAAAATCTTTTTCATAAACAATTGATAATTAAATATTTAGATAAAATATGACTTACTCCGATTCTGAACTTATATTACGTCCCGATGGCAGTATTTATCATTTGAACTTGCTGCCAGAGCATGTTGCGCCTATCGTTTTTACGGTCGGCGACCCTGAAAGAGTGGGCGAAGTTAGCAAGCATTTTGACAAAATTGATGTACAAAGACAGCACCGCGAGTTTGTAACACACGTAGGTACTTTGAAAGGGCAACGTGTCATGGTGGTTTCGACGGGCATTGGGACGGACAATATAGATATTGTGATGACTGAGCTTGATGCTTTGGTCAATATTGACTTTACAACCCGTACTGCCAAAATGGAATTGACCCCCCTCAGTATCATTCGCATCGGTACATCAGGCAGCATACAAGAAAGTATAGACGTTGACACGATTATTGTCTCAGAGATGGCGGTGGGTCTCGATAATCTGATGCACTTTTACGATGCGCCTCAACAGGCAAAGGAATTTGATTTGGCGGATCAATTGGCAGACTATTTGGAATCTAAAAGTGAGGACTTGGTTTTGATGCCTTATGTTTTTTCAGCAGATAAAAATTTATTACAATTGTTTGATAAAGCACAATTTGTAAAAGGAATTACCGTTACTTCGCCTGGATTTTATGCGCCGCAAGGAAGAATACTGAGGGGGGGCGGTACAGAGCCAAACCTTGTGAAATTACTGAATTGTTTCAAAATGAAAAATACTTCATTGACTAATTTTGAAATGGAAACGGCGGGTATTTACGGAATGGCACGACTTTTAGGACATAGTGCTGTTTCGATTTCAACTATTTTAGCAAACAGAATCACAGGTCGTTTCAGTGAAAAACCACAGCAAGCAATCGGAAGGATGATTGAACAGGTATTGAATATCATTATACCTTAATCTATTTTGAGAAAAAGGATAACTTGCGATTATTTTTTTTGTAAATGCCGTATTTGTTAATCAGTTGACAATCAACGGAATATAACATTTGGAATAAATTGCTGCAACTTTGTTGTAAAAAAAACAAAAAAAAGTACATACCATTTTTTGAAATTTCAAGAGGTGTCATAAATTTGACCCTAAATCACGAATTTATATAAAACAAGAATTACTCTCTGCCTCAAATTTGGAATTAAAGCCTCCACATAAAAAATCTCTCAGCATGGCTAAAAAAGTTTCTAAACCCAGACTCGTCAAAGACTGGGATAAAATGCCCAAAGAAATCGTTGCGGCGATTAAAGCGGAATATCCAAATGGTTTCTCGCATAAATTAATTAACTACACGACACCAAAAGGTGAAAAGGTATTGGCTTTGCCCTACGATACAGAGGATATAGCCTACCTTATTCGTGTCACTGTTATGGAATCAAAAAATGTTTTTAAAGGTGACGACGACGACGACGATGATGTGGTTACCGTAAAAGTACCGCGTGAAGACCTCGACCTCGATGGATTGGATATTGACGGTTTGAAAGAGGAGGATGATTCACTCAGCAGTGGTGATGACGATGACGATGAATATGTCTCGCCAGTGCGTCGTGGTCGTAGTAGAAACGATGATGATGACGATGA
>JANMJN010000638.1:0-2204 GCA_031371355.1 Saprospiraceae bacterium | reverse complement strand
TACTGAGGGGTACAACGGTTGCCCCAACTTTCAAAATGCCGAAATAAATGATCGGAAAATAGGGTAGGTTGGCGCACGTCAAAGCGACTTTATCGCCATGTCCGATGCCCATAGATGTTAAGCCATTGGCAATTTGATTCGCTGCGCCATCGAGTTGGGCATAAGTCATACGCCTGTCCATAAAAACAAGGGCTTCTTTTGACGCATTGTTACGCGCATGATGCTCTAAAATAGTGGATAGATTAAACATAATTTTGTTAAGTATGAGTTATGAATTATGAATTATGAGTTATAAAGTATGAGTGATTTTCAATTCATACTTCATAACTCATAATTCATACTTAAATTAAAGGTATTTGATTGTTAAGTCAATAATTTTTTGTTTGAAACCCGTATAAGGTGGCATCAACATATCCAAAGAACTGAAAGGAGCCCATTGGTTTAAAACACCGCGAGCATTGGAGAATTCCTCAAAACCAAATTTGCCATGTCCTTTGCCAATACCGCTGTTGTTTGAGCCGCCAAAAGGGAGGTCTTGGTTGAAAAAATGCAAGGCATTGTGATTGATAACCGTTGCCCCCGCCCGAGTCTGGCTGTTCAATTGTTTGATATTCTTTTTGTTATGACTAAAAATGTACATCGCCAAAGGTTTTTCATTCTCTTGAATGTGTTGGATAACCGTTTGTACATCACTAAAAGTCAATATAGGCAAAATGGGTCCAAATATTTCTTCTCGCATCACATCGCTGTCTGCACTGACATTGGATAAAATCGTCGGTGACATATAATTTTGAGCCGCATCTGTTTCGCCACCCAACTCTACTTTTGCGCCTTTTGCTTTGGCATCTTTCAAATAAGCATCGAGACGATTAAAATGATTCCTATTTACGATGCGATTATAGTCTTTGGATTTTTCAGGTGCATCTTTATAAAAATCTACGATGCTTTGTTTGAAATGGTTTAAAAACGTGTCTTTCACCTTCTCGTGTACGTACAGATAATCAGGTGCGATACAAACTTGTCCATTATTCATAAATTTTGCCCAAGCAATACGTTTCGCCGCCACTTTTAAATTAGCTGATTCATCTACGACCACAGGCGATTTGCCGCCCAATTCTAAGGTAACAGAACAGAGGTTTTCAGCCGCCGCCTTCATCACTTTTTTACCCAAACTCGGACTACCTGTAAAAAAGATGTGGTTAAACGGCAATTTTGTAATGAATTGCGCCACTTCTGCATCACCTTCGAAAACAGCGACTTCATTTTCTGGAAAGACTTCTGCCAGCATTTTTTTCATCAATGCGGCTGCATGTGGTGTATTTTCAGAGGGTTTTATCATCACACAATTGCCCGCGGCAATAGCCGATACCAAAGGTCCAATCGTCAAATTAAAAGGGAAATTCCAAGGCGAAACAATCAAAACAACGCCTTTTGCTTCATAATGAATCGTAGAAGACGACCCCCATTGTGTCAACGGCACGCCAACACTTTTAGGATTCATCCAATAAGAGACGTTGCTGATGGCGTGTTTTAATTCCGTTGTCATGGCATAAACTTCTGTCAAGTCCACCTCTGCGGGTGCTTTTTTGAAGTCCGCATAACCCGCTTCTTGAATAGCAGTTCGGTATTTCAAAACTGTGGTTAATAGTTTTTTTAATTTGGCTTTGCGTTCCGAAGCCGTTGTTGAACCAATGGCGTATTGATTGGCTTTCTGCGCCTTGAATACGTTTTCGATGTCCGTAGTCCATGACTGCGTTTCAGTAGGCGCGGCTAAAATGGTTGATGTCATTTTATATAAATTTACAATTTTATTAGAAAGGATTTATTTCGACAAAAATAGAAATTAAATGCTGAAATCAGGCATATTTTCAGAATATTCAATGCTAAAACATGGTTTTGCCCAAAAAGTTATCATTTGTTAAGATTTTAATAACTCTGTTTGTGGTGCTTTGGTGTATTACCCCCCTCAGTATTTCGGACTTATTATTCTTGTTTTATGTATCGTTAATATATACAAAACGCCTCGTTCCAGTAATTTGGACAAGGCGTTTTTTGTGTAATTTTACGAATAAGTATGTCTGTTTTTATCAAAGCTTCAATATCTTTTTCGATACAACATTCTGATTGTCAATAATTTGAACCATGTACGCACCTTTGGCAAAAGTATGTAAATCGAGTAAACGTTGATTTTGACCCACCGCTAC
>JANMJN010000632.1:0-8641 GCA_031371355.1 Saprospiraceae bacterium | reverse complement strand
GGGTCTCTCAACACCCTCCATCGCAAACAGGTTTTTAGTGCTGTCTTTCAGGGTAGCTCGTTGTGCTTTGCGAACCGTTTTGATGGAATCCACGAGAAACGCTATGGTAGGGTCTAACCCCTCCCTATTGTTAACGCTGTCTATATCATCCATGAGGGTTTTATAGACAATGCTATCGGTGGGAGCAATTTTCCAAGCCAAATGCACCGTCGCATCCGTTTGAGCCAATAAGTTTATGGAGAAAATAGGAAACAAAAGGCACACTAACAAGAGTTTGTATAAGCTTTTTGCGGTACGCAGATTTTGATGTATTGCTTTCATATTGGTTATTTTTTTTAACCAAAACCTCTAAGAGAAAAAAATAGTTTCCTTCATTGAGGTGTTAACAGAAATTTAACCTTCCCTGTTATGTTCTATTCATTTGTTGACGTAATAAAATCATAAGTTCACGTAACCTCACTAATTCATTTGGGCTGTCCAAATGAGCGACCATATTCATGATGCTGACTTTTAATTCCAAAACTTGCGCTAATTTAAAAATTCATCCCTCATCATTCATACTTCATCATTCCAATTCGTACTTTTGTTAAAAATGAAAAATCCATTTTTAACACTTTTGCAAATAGAAAATGATGAAAAACAAACCAATCCTTAGTCTTTCCTTCCTTTTTTTACTTTTTACGACCATTAACGCTCAAAGTATTGACCCTCTTCCGAAGGAATCCTTTGGATCAGTATTCGGGGCAATGAAATGGCGCATGATAGGTCCCCATCGTGGCGGTAGAACCGTTGGCGCAGTCGGCGTACCGCAACAGCCGAATGTCTTTTACATCGGTGTAAACAACGGCGGCGTTTGGAAAACAACCGATTATGGTCGGACTTGGCAACCCATTTTCGATGACCAACCGACAGGCTCTGTCGGTGATGTCGTGGTCGCACCGTCCAATCCCAATGTGTTGTATGTTGCCAGTGGAGAAGGTTTGCAACGCCCCGATTTGTCCGTTGGTGATGGGATTTACAAAACAACCGATGGCGGCAAAACGTGGGTCAATACAGGCTTAAAGGAAGCGCAACAAATAGGTGGTTTAGCCATTGACCCAACCAACGAAAACCGCGTTTTTGCAGCCGTTTTAGGTCATCCTTATGGCGCAAATACCGAAAGAGGCGTTTATAGAACGCTGAACGGTGGTAAAACTTGGGAACGAGTCTATTATGTAGATGAAAATACAGGCGCCGTTCAAGTCACTATTGACCCTAAAAATCCACAAATCATCTATGCCGATATGTGGGCAGGGCGGCAAGGACCTTGGGAAAATGGGGCATGGAATGGCGCAGAAAGTGGCTTAATTAAGTCCATTGATGGCGGGAACACGTGGAAAAAAATCTCAAAAGGGCTGCCGACTACCGCACAAGGTTTGAGCCGCATCGGTTTTTGCATTGCACCCAGCAACACCAATCGTTTGTACGCAACGGTTGATGCCCCCCCTCAGTATGGCGGCATTTACAGAAGCGACGATGCTGGTGAAAATTGGACAAAAATGAGTGCTGACCCACGTCTTTGGAGCAGAGGCACCGACTTTGCAGAGATAAAAGCAGACCCCAAAAACGCTGATATTGTTTATTCTGCCAATGTTGTCACGTGGAAATCAATGGATGGTGGTAAGTCATGGAACGCTTTCAGAGGTGCACCGGGTGGTGATGATTACCACAGAATTTGGATAAATCCCGACAATACGAACGTTATTTTAATTGCCAGCGACCAAGGGGCGATTATCACCGTCAATGGAGGCGAGACTTTCAGCTCTTGGTATAATCAACCGACCGCACAGTTTTATCACGTCAGTACCGACAATTCGTTTCCCTACAATGTCTTAGGTGGGCAACAAGAAAGCGGTTCAGTCGGCATCGCCTCACGCGGCAACGACGGGCAAGTGACTTTCCGAGAATGGCATCCTGTCGGTGTGGAAGAATATGGTTATGTCGCTGCCGATCCACTTGATCCAAATATCATTTATGGTGGCAAAATAACGAAATTTGACAAACGCACCGGGCAAGTTCAGAACATCGCACCCGAAGCCGTGCGTTCTGGAAAATACCGTTTTATCCGTACAGCACCCGTTTTATTCTCTCCTGTTGACAATAAAACCTTGTATTTTGCTGGAAATGTGCTGTTTAAAACGCAAAATGGCGGTCATTCATGGGACATCATCAGCCCCGATTTGACCCGCGACAAATACGACGACATACCCCGCAGTATTGGCATTTACACGAATGAAGATATGAAAAAAATGCCACGCCGTGGGGTCATTTACACCGTTGCACCCTCGCCCAAAGACATCAATACGATTTGGGCAGGAACGGACGATGGTTTGATACACGTCACGCGAGACGGTGGTAAAAATTGGCGAAATGTCACGCCTCCTACCCTATCTGCTTGGAGCAAAGTTTCCCTCATAGACGCAAGTCATTTTGATGCAAATACAGCGTATGCAGCTGTCAATCGCATTCGTTTAGACGATATGAAGCCTCATATCTATCGCACAAAAGACGGCGGCAAAACATGGAAAGAAATCACTAATGGCTTACCAGAAGACCCCATAAATGCCGTTAGAGAAGACCCCAAACGCAAAGGATTGTTATTTGCTGGTTCGGAGCGAGCCGTTTACGTGTCTTTTGATGATGGCGAAAATTGGCAATCGCTGCGTCTGAATATGCCCGCCACCTCTATCCGAGATTTGGTGATTAAGGACGATGATATTGTTGTCGGAACGCACGGACGCAGTTTTTGGATATTGGACGACATTACCGTTTTGCGCCAAGCGACCCCCTCAGTAAAAACGGCAGAAGCCACGCTGTTTGCACCTCAAACAGCGATACGTGTCCGTTGGAATTTGTGGACAGATACACCTTTGCCACAAGAAGAACCCGCGGGCGAGAATCCGCCTGATGGAGCGATTATCAACTATTTTTTAAAAGAAAACGCTAAAAACGAGGTCGTTTTAGAGGTTTTCGATGCTGTTGGTCAATCTATTCGCCGTTTTTCGAGCACTGATAAACCATACACCATTCCAGAAAATAACGTTCCTGCTTATTGGATTCGTCCGCAACAAATATTGTCGGGCGAGGCGGGTGCACATCGGTTTACATGGGATTTGCACCACCAACCCTTAAATCTGCCGCCCAGCTACCCAATTTCTGCGATTTATAAAAATACAGCACCCGAGCCAACCTCTCCGTGGGTTTTGCCCGGCAACTATAACGTAAAACTGACAGTCAATGGCAAAACATATGTACGACCATTGACTGTTAAAATCGACCCGCGTGTAAAAACTTCGGCAGTGAATTTGAAAATGCAATATGACTTGTCTGTTCAATGCTACAAAGGACTTCAACAGGCGATGGGAGCTTTATCTGAAATCGATACAATAAAAAAA
The DNA here is from genome assembly GCA_031371355.1 of Saprospiraceae bacterium. GTDB lineage: Bacteria > Bacteroidota > Bacteroidia > Chitinophagales > Saprospiraceae > JAAFJT01. The sequence goes on along the minus strand of JANMJN010000632.1, from coordinate 5,207 downwards.
CAAATAAAGTCTTTGCTCCCGCAATCGAATGCGCCCTTGACAAATGCCCTCTCAGCTTTCGAAACACGACTATTGGCTTTTGAAAATACGCCACAAGGCAATGCTCAACCCAACTACAGGCGTTTGGAATCGGCTTTGGGGAGTATTTTCAATATTTTGCAGGAAACAGATATGCCGACAACAACTCAAACGATATCCGCCGTTAACGAGAGTGTGGCAAAATTAAAAGCATTATCGCTACAATGGAATGGTTTTAAAACGAAGGATCTTGAAGCGATAAATCAACAATTACAAAAAGCTAAAATGAAAGTTTTAAGCTGGTGATACTGAGGGGGTAGATTCTATTGACCGTAGGCAAGCGTCAAAACCTTGCCTGCGGTCAAAAATAAAAGTCATTTTTAGCCCATATTTTCTCTCTTTCGCCTTACTCTGCGTATTTATTACTTTTCTGTCTTAAATCTCATAAATATATCTTTCTCGGCAATCTCTCCTATCAAGTCTTTCTTTCCATTTGAAATAAAAAGGGTACAAATGCCATCTATACGGCAGCTATTTATATAAAACGCTATTTACTTAAATAAGTATTTATATAAATAGCGTTTTACATTTTTATATAATTAACAAAATAATGTTTTATTTCAATAAATAATTACATAAACAGCTATTTACATAAATCGGTAAATAATGTTTTATGTAAAAAGGTAAAAATTTATTTAGATATTTATATAAATAGTGTTTTATTTGCGCCCTAAAAACAACCGTAAGACATGATTATTTCATCAATTTCCTACAAAGGAGGCGTTGGCAAAAGCACTTTAGCCCAAAATTTGGCAATTGCGCTTGCCCTCGACAATTACAAGGTCTGCATTATTGATGCAGACGAAGCGGCTGCAACCACGCGGTGGTTTGCAATCAGACAAGAAGCGAACAAAGAGCCGTTCGTCAATGTCGTTCAGATGACCGAACCGAAAGCCATCATCCCCTCAGTAAAAGCACTTTACAATGACTATGATGCCATCATCATTGACGGACCGCCGAGTTTGTTCCCAATTGTCAGTAAAATCATGTTATTAAGCCATATCATCATCATTCCTGTGGTACCCAAAGGTGGGTCAGATTATTGGGTGACAGAGGATTTTTTGGTGCGTTACAACGAAGTTCAAGAGGAAAAAGAAGAAAAAACGCCTGCATATTTTATGCTAAATATGTACAAAGAGTCTTTCAACCTACACAAAGCCGTCGTTGCAGGTCTGACAACTTTGGGCGAACAGTACGGCGTGCGTTTTTTGAATAGCAAACTGCACGAACGCGTTGCCTATGGCGAATCAAATGTCAATGGCATATCAGTTATGGAATACTCGGATACCAAAGCGCAAAAAGAAATTAAAGATCTGATGCAAGAAATCATCGAAATTGCTCAAAAATCATAAAAAACAGGAGGTCAACATGTCAAAAGTCAAAGATTTAGGTCTAAACTTAGTGCCTACACGGTTGCCAAAAAAAAACATCGTCGCAACAGATAAGGCAGAAGAAATCACTTCTAAAATCCACGCAATAGCCTCAGAACCTACGGTTATTGAAGAAATCGTAGAAAATCCAGTCGTTACGCCACCAGAACCAACGCCCAAAGAGGTCAAAAAGAAGGTTACTAAAACGCCACCTACACCTTCCACCAAAAGTCGGGATACCAGCAGTGTAAAAAAACGTACTGCACGAACGATTATCGAAGATCCTGACGCTGTGCGCAAAACGAGTTTTGATTTTCCCGTTTCGCTCTATCGTTCTATGAAAATTCGGCTGGCTGAAGATGGTGTTTCGATGCGTGATTATGTGATTGGGTTGATTGAAGATGATTTGAACAGCCGCTAAATTCACCGCTATTTAAGGTTTTATATAAACCGCTATTTACCGTTTTATATAAATAGTTGTTTATTTAGTGTTTGTCGTTTGTGCTATTATACAACGTGTGTTTCGATATCCAAACAGGCTGCTATTACTTAAAATTCTCCGAATCCCGCCGCGCCTAATTTTTTACAAACAGAATTTTCAAAAAAAAAGTAGAAAAACACACAAATCCTTTTGTTTGTTTTTTAATACTTTTTTAATAAGATTTTTTATTCTTTTTTAGACACTCCGTAACTTATTGATTACCAATTGATTGTGGTGATATTATGCAAGTGTATTGGGGTAGTTATACAAGTGTATTGGGGTGGTTATACAAGCGTATTGGGGTTTTATACAAGTATATTGGGGTGGTTATACAAGCGTATTGGGGTAGGTTCGATAATATACAAGTTTCTATTTATGCGCTTGTATGTCGCGTGAAACAATTTAATTTCATGCTTTTACAACACTTTTTCAGTAGAATAGGAAGCTTTATTGAACGCATATACAAGTGTATTGGGGTAGGTTGTTAAATTATAAGTTATTGTTAATCAGCGACTTAATGAAAATCACTATTTTATTTTTTACAAAAAAATCATTTTTATAAAAGAAAGATTATAGTTTCTTGTATAAATTTTCAGATATTGCCCTCAAATTCTGCGTGATGGCTAAAAAAACACCTGAAAATATCATTGATGACTTGCAAAACAACCCCGATTATGTTGTTTTGAACAACCCTTTGGCAGTGCCAAAGTTTATCCGCAAAATCAGTCGGGGCAAAGAACGGACATTGAGTGAAGTCTATACCCCGAAGATTTTTTTTGAAATCGTCTCGCGTTTGACCCCAATACACTTAGATACTGAGGGGGGGGATTATGTGAAAATTGATTTTTCAATCAACGAATTTCTGACGGCATCTGGCGCAAAAAACTCGAAAAATTTTTATCGGCATATATTGGATTGTATTGATTTGTTGCAAACAACGCAGGTCAAATGGGAGGATACGGAACACAATTATGGTATGTCAGTCATCCCTTATTACAAGCATGAGAAGAACAGTGGGGTGGTGGAGATACACGTCAATAAGGAACTTGTACGAACTGTTTTGGCAGTGACGCAGCACGAGCATTTCAGTTTTTTGAAGAAATATCTGTTCCGTTTAGACAATGCGCAGGCGATAAAAATTTTCCCTTTTCTATTGAGTTGGCGCAATCGGGGGATGGTTGAGATGAAATTGGAGGCTTTTAAGAAGAAATTTGGCTATGATACTGAGGGGTACAAAAATTTCAGCAATCTTGAAAAATACGTCATTCAACCTGCCGTCAACGAAATTAATGGGAAGACAGATTTGACTGTTTCGTACGAAAAATTGGGCGAAAACTTAATGGGTAAACGTCCGCGTATAACGGGTTTGCGCTTTTTTATTGTCGAAAGAAAAGCACAAAAACAATTACCGCAACAGGCAATAGTCATTGATAATCAACAACTTATTATTGAACCACCTCCAGAAGATGCGGCTTATTGGGATGATATATTGCGCGTTTTTCGTTTTTTTGAACACAATGTGAGCGAAGAAGAAGTGCGTATTTTGGTCAAAGGTTTGAGTAGTTTGGGTAGCCCATTAGCGGTTTTAGAAGCCGTTTTGTTTGCCGAAGAAGAACAAGAAAAACGGCGCAAACTGGGTAAACCGCTGATTGAAAATTTCAGAGGTTTTATCATCGCGGGTATTCCTCGCGGCTTAGGTAAAGGTATTTTGGAACAAAAAGAGCTGAAAAGTAAGCAGGCAGCGACCAAAACAGCCCGCGAAGCTCAAGTCCGACAAATTGCTGACTGGAAAGCCCAAGCCGATGCGATTATCGAACAATATCGTGCGGCGGTCAATGAAGTCATCAGAACAACGGCTACCGATGCGGAAAAAGAAAATGTGGCAGAAATACTGAGGGGACAATCGTCTATTTATTACGGTAAAACTGTGGACGATTTTCGGAATAAAATGTTTATTCATGCTTTTATTTCTAAATTCATGGATGTTTATTCAGATAGATTTAGAGGTGTAAAATCTGCGTTTGAACCTAAATTTGACGCTATTTCAACAAAAATAAATACAATTGAACCCTCTTTTCGCAAAAAATTGGTATATTGAACATTCTTAAGCGTTCCACATTTTAGTTATATAATCTATTGTTTAATTTTATTTTTTTACTTTTACTCTAAGTAAAGATTCAATCAAAACTTTTACTCTCAGTATATTCGTAAATATTTTGTACAGACGTTATAAACAAATATGAAATTCATCTTTTCGATATTCTTCTTATGCCTCAACGCTATGTTGACGGCTCAGATACGGATTGAAGTCGTTAAGCATCCTGATTTTCTGACTGAAGAAAAAAGATTGTTTATTTCTACTGATTTTAACAACTGGGACCCCAGTGACCCTAAATTTGAGTTAAAAAAAGATTCAAATGGTGTTTATACCATCACGTTGCCCGATACTTTTCGCTATTTTGAATATAAATTCACACAAGGCTCGTGGATTTCTTCGGAAGGTGACCCCAAAGGTAGAGCCCGCCCCAATCGCATCTACGAAAAAGAGTCACCCAAGAACATTCGTGTCGTCATCGAATCATGGGAAGCCATGCCCAACTATGAGTTTGTGATTACAAGCCTACCTCAAAACACGCCGCATGATGCCCGAATTTACATCTCTGGTAATTTCAATAATTGGAATGCGGAAGATCCGACTTATTGCATGAAAAAACTGGCGGATGGCACATACCACATCGTCGTCTATTCGCTTTTGCCTAAATTGGAGTACAAATTTACGCGTGGCTCTTGGGAATCGGTAGAAGGGCGAACGAGCGGCAAAGCCCGCCCCAATCGCATCTTCTACCAAACGAACAATATGAGCAACAAAATCACTGACTTAGAGATTTTGAGCTGGGAAGACCTATCAGGGACCTTTCATTTCTATTCCATCTACGATATTTTGATGCTTTTTGCCGTTTTACAAGGCATTTTGTTCATCATTGCGATACCGGGCATTCAAGATTACAACCGCATCGCTAATCGGTGGCTACTCATATTGATTGGGTGTGTGTCTTTTGCCATTTTGATTCGGGTGATGTGGGCACAGCGAGAATTTGCTCAAATGGCTCCCAAAGTACAGTTGCTCTCTGACTTTATCTTGCTTATTTATGCCCCATTGTTCTATTTTTATTTGCAAAAACTCCTTTTTCAGTCTGAAAAACTGGTCGTAAGGCGTGCCTTTCATTTTATTCCGGCGGCGATTCAGTTTTTGGTCTATTTACCCTATTTTTTGATGG
>JANMJN010000937.1:0-11181 GCA_031371355.1 Saprospiraceae bacterium | reverse complement strand
ACGGACAGCGCGCCCTTCGCGGCGTGGATGGCGAGCGGGACGTTCGCAGGTTTTTCGTTGCGGCGAATGCGATGAAATCCTCCCGGCGCTGCGGCATTGCCCACTCAGATCAAACCGTTAATGTCCGAATCCGTCCAAAGCCTAAAGTGAATCTTGGCAAGGATACCCTGTACTGTGAACCCAAGACCTTAACCCTCGTCGCAGGAACGGCGGATCAAAGTTTTGCTTGGAACAATGGCGCATCAAGTCCTGACCTAACTGTTACAAAATCAGGTAGTTATGCCGTAACGGTCACTTCTACTGAGGGGTGCTCAGTTTCCGATACTATACAGATTGATATGCCCAAAAGTGTTTTGCAAACCAACTTAGCGGTCGTTAATCCGACCTGTTTTGCTCAATGCAATGGTTCAATAGTACCGACAACGACAGGAGGTTTTGATTCGTCCTATACTTATACTTGGACGACAAATAGAACCCAGAACCTATGTGCTGGAAACTATAAAATGACGCTAACAGATGCCAAAGGCTGTAAACTTACATCAGAAGCAACGCTTACCGAACCACCTAAAATGACCGTTAAGGCAATCGCAACCACTCAATTTAATGGCTATAACGTGTCTTGTTTTGATTCAAATAATGGTGCGGTATCCGCTTCTACAACAGGCGGCAATGGCAGTTTTTTATACAAATGGCAAGGCATACCCAATCTCGGTTCATCCTCAATTTCGGGCTTGACCGCAGGGGTTTATAAAGTCATCGTTACAGATGAAAAAGGCTGCAAAGACTCCGCTTCAGTCACTTTGACTGCGCCAACTGCCTTGAAAACGGCTTATCAAGTTCAAAATATCCGTTGTTTTGGCGAAAAAAATGGTGTGGTTACCCTCAAAGGTGTTTCGGGAGGTGTCAAGTCTTATGCTATTAAGTTTGGTGAAAAAACGGTAGGCGATTCGTTGGCGCGTTTTGAAAACCTTGCAGCAGGCAATTATATGCTGCAAGTAACAGACGGTAATCAATGTTTATTGACAGATAGCATTCGATTGACCGAACCGCCGAAAATGGTTCCGTTGACAACTACCGACACTTTGATTCATTTCGGTGACGATATTTCTCTTTTTGCTGGAATTTTACCCCCCTCAGTATTGAGCGGTATAAAATGGACTACGAGCCGTGATTCTGTTGGTTTAGCGTGCGATAATTGTGGCATAACATCAGCTGCACCTCGAAAAACGACTATTTTTCATGTATTGATGACCGATACTTTTGGCTGTTCTTTGAAAAAAGACATTATCATTCAGGTGGATAAAAATCGAAAAATATTTGCACCAACTGCTTTTTCACCTAACGAAGACGGTCAAAACGACAGATTTGGTGTTTTTGGAGGTTCTGGCACACGACGCATATTAAATTTTAAAGTATTCAATCGTTGGGGAAGCCTCTTGTATGCACGTCAAAACCCAACGATGTACGATGATTCCGATGGTTGGGATGGCACTTATAATGGACAATTATCGCAGTCTGATGTGTATATTTGGATAGCTGAAATCGAGTTTGAAGATGGAGAACGAGAGATTTTGAAGGGCGATGTCGTTTTGATGCGTTAGTTTTTCAGACCACAGATTCAGCTGAATCTGTGGTCTAAAAGTCTTAAAATCAACCTTTTTCCCAAGACCTGTACTGTGCGGTGATGCTATAAACATGCTTTAAAATAGCTTTATCATCATCAGACAAGAGCATATTGCGGCGAGCCAAAACCCGTTCTGCAGTATGAAATGCCTTTTTTACATCATACGTTTCATAGCCTTGCGGACCGCCCCAACTATAAGAGGGAATAAAATTTCGCGGAAAACCCGCCCCAAAGATATTGGCAGAGACTCCGACAACCGTCCCTGTATTAAACATGGTATTTATGCCACATTTTGAATGGTCCCCCATGATGAGCCCTAGAAATTGCAAGCCTGTTTTGGCAAAACTACTCTTCGTATAATCCCATAATTTCACTTCTTCATAGGTGTTTTTGAGGTTCGATGTATTGGTATCAGCGCCCAAATTGCACCATTCGCCAATAACCGAATTACCTAAGTATCCCTCATGACCCTTACTCGAATAACCGAAAAGAACAGCGTTGTTGACTTCGCCGCCTACTTTGCAATGTGGTCCAAGTGTTGTTGCGCCATAGATTTTTGCGCCCATTTTCAAAAGACTGTTTTCACACATGGCTAATGGACCACGAATAAGGCAACCTTCCATGATTTCAGCATCTTTTGCGATATAAATTGGTCCTTTTTGAGTGTTCAAAATAGAACATTCAACCGTTGCCCCTTTTTCAAGAAAAATAAGCGAAGCGTCTCCAATAATTTGATTGGTTTTACTGAGGGGGGCGGAAGTGCGACCATGAGTCATAAAAGCAAAATCATCATGTATTACTTTGCTGTTCAAAGAAAAAATATCCCAAACGTGGTTCACGACATCAAAAGTCGCTTCCTCCAACTCGTAGCCAACAAGTTCTTCAATGTCATTGTCTTCCATCAAATTGTGAAACTGCATGCGATCAAGTCGCGCAGCAATGAGTTCGCCGTCTTTCAGAAGAGCTTCATTGTTTTTCAAATTGCCAATTAGCTTACAAATTTGTAAATTGGGAAGCACCGCGCCATTGATGACAAAATTGTCATCGCTGATCTCGATAGGAAATTTTTCAGAAAGATAGTCTTGTGTGATATAGGAAATTTTACCATCAAACTGTTGTGCCCATTTTTCGCTAATGGTTGAAATTCCCACTCGTAACTCACCGACAGGACGGGTGAATGTCAAAGGCAAAAGTTGCACTCGAGTATCTGGGTCAAAAAGAATAATGTTTTTCATCTCGTACGATTTTAACAAGTTGTTTTACTCAATCAAATTCTACCATCAGGCTGAATTTGATCGCTAAGGTATCTTGATAGTACGCACTCAACAAAATACTGAGGGGGTAAATTTTGGTTTATCTTAAAAAAAAGTCCTGAACTTTCGTACAGGACTTTTTGAACCATGATTTTATATCATTCTGTTCAAGCTTCAGTCTTAGAGAACTTCGAGAATTTTTTGTTGAATTTATCAATACGACCAGCCGTATCAACAAATTTCATTTTCCCTGTGAAGAATGGATGCGAAAAGGCAGAAATTTCCATCTTAATGAGTGGATAAGTATTGCCATCTTCCCATACTGTCGTATCTTTTGTTGATGCCGCTGAACGGGTCAAAAACATATCGTCACTTGAAATGTCTTTGAAAACGACCAAGCGATAATTTTTCGGATGAATATCTTTTTTCATAATTATATTTTTTTCGATTGAATAAATTGACTGCTCAAAATTGCGGTGCAAATGTACAGCTTTTTTTCTTTTGAAATAGCCTACAATTGTTTTTTATCGTTTTTTTTTATAAAAAACAATTGAGAAGGGCATATTGTTAGTTATGCCACCTATCGGGCATACAAAACCACATAGGTTTATGCCCTAATCGAAAAAAACAAGTGTCAGAGGAATAAAATGATATACTTAGTTAAATGGTTAAGGATAGGTTTTAGGCTTCTTAGTATTGTTATCAGGTGTTGAAATAAGTAAAGCACAAACAAGTAAGAGGCTGAATAATAGGATTTCGTAATTCATTGTAATTAATTCGTTTTCAAGTGGGAAAATTAAGTTCATAAATGTAAGTTCGGTGCAAGGTACTCCTTGTCAGTTACTTTTGCAAGTTTAAGAAATCAATATCTTCCCTAAAAGAGCGTTTTTTTATTAGGGTATAAAATACAATTTAATTTATTATATATATTTTAATTATTGCAATGTTCTGATTATTAAGGATTTATAAAGATGACTTTTAACCCATCATGCAATTTCAATACAACAATTTAATATAAAAAACAATGTATTTTATACCTATTTTTCTGTTTGCTTAGTTTCATAAAAACCACAAGTTCATAATTATTTCAAGTATCAAAATAAAAATTAAACCCTGTTGGATGCCTATTGAACAACTAATTTTTGAACTAAGCGATTTGTTCCATTTTTTAATATAACAAAGAAAATACCTGCGGCTGCCTTGTCTCCCAAGTCTAAATCAAATGGTAAATCTGTTTTTAAATAATCAGAAATCTGCAAAACTTGCCTGCCATAAAGGTCATTCACCGTTATTTCTGTTAAAGTATTTTCATCTATCCCCCCCCTCAGTATCAAACGGCATTTGCCGCCTTGCAATGGGTTGGGGAACACATCAGCTACCAAATTTTTCCCTGCATTTCCGAATATCACCGAGCGCGTTTCAGTCAAGGTTGAAGTCCCGTCGAAGTCGTTGATTTTCAAACGATAATAAAAAATGTTCGATATCGTGTCCGAAGGACTCCTTTTAAATAGGGGTAAGTTTTTATCCAAGAAATCATAGTTCAAAGGTGTATGTGAGTGCCCAACGGCTTTTACTTCACCTATTTTCACAAATTTCTTTCCGTCAACACTGCGTTCAACGTCATAAATTGCCGTATCACTTTCATTGGCAGTCGCCCATTCAACGTGAACTGCGTCATTATTGGCTTTCTGAACACTGAATTTTGTCAATTCAACAGGAATAATGCCACAGCCCCCGTTTATGGTACCCAGTGGCACAGCCGTATCGCCGAGAATAGTTTCGGCATCGCCTTGTGGGACACAGAACCAATTTTGAAGGATTGATGCATATATTTTATGAAAATCGAACTGCATTGCCACTTGGTCATTTGTTGTGGCATTGGTCGGGATAATTGGATTTGAGCCTATTACACCCCAATTGACTTTGCTACCGAAAACAAACATCGGAGCAGCCGCCCCGTGGTCAGTCCCCGAAGAACCATTCGACTTGATGCGGCGACCAAATTCAGAAAAAGTGAAACCGACAACGCGATCTTCCAAAGCCATTTGCAACAAGTCGGACTGAAAAGCAGCGATAGCACTACTCATATCGCCGAGCATGGTCGCATGTGTTCCTGTTGTTTTGTCGGAAGCAACAACTTGGTTCGCATGTGTATCAAAACTGCCCAAATTTACCCAATAAATCTTTGTTTTCAAGCCGCCTTTGATGAGTCGTGCGACGATTTTGAGCTGCTGCGCGATGCTACTTGTTGAAGTTGTGGCATAGGTCGCAATATTCGTTCCGCCATTCCAAGCCGAAACAATTCGGCTGGCGTATTGATTGGCGTAGGCTTGTTGGTTTCTTAAAAATGCCAATTCTGTACCTACGTTTCCAGAAGGCGTAATGGAGTTGGTGTAGCCCAAAAGCGACGTAATCGAGCCGTTAAAACTCGTCGGAACGGTCTGCCCTGTGCTGATTTGATACCCTTGCAAAGCGGGTGAGAGGTTCGAGCCTATTTGAATTGCCAAAGGGTCAGGCATAGCGGCACTTGGATATGCGTCTGGATAGCCTGGAAAAGCATATTCGAGATAACGTCCGCCCCAACCATTTGTCAATACTTCAGTACTACTGGCAGCTGTTGTCCAAATATCGGTTGACCGAAAGTGTGAAAAATTCTGACTGGTATAACCGACACTCTGTAAAACGGCGAGTTTATGGTCGTCATAAAGGCTTTTTAAACCTGTCATAGCGGGGTGAATGCCCGTTTGTGTTGAGCCGAGAATAAGCGGCGCGGTATCAGGCATGAGAATATTAGACCGTGCTGTCATCAAGTTCGAGTATTGATCCATTGGAAAAATGGTATTCAAACCATCGTTTCCACCCGTCATCTGTACGATGACCAAGACGCGGTCATTTTCAGAACCGATTGTCAACAGTGCTGCTTCGTTCAATACTGAGGGGGTGTATGCAGCAGCAAATATTTGATTTGAAAAAAACGGCACAACGGCAACGGGTGCAACTGATTTGATAAAATCACGACGTTTCATTTCCTTTTTGAATTTTTAAATGATTAGCAAAGATGATATTCTGCCATACTGACGACGGCTTGATAAAAAGTTCTCAACCGTGTTTGTACCGTGTTTTTATATGTTGTGTTTGTCGGTGCGCCAATGTAGTTGTCCCACGCCGTTGACCAATAGCTATCGGTGGTCTGATTCGACAAAAGAATGCTTTTGAGTTGTGCTTTTATCGTTGTGTCATCAGCAATAACATGCATCAATTCTATTACTTCATCAATCAAAGCGTTCGGATCGCTCGGATTGTTCATAGAAGCTGTAAAACCCAAAATGTCGAAGCTCATGCCATTGGAATTGCTCGTAATGAGCTTGTCGGAAAACTCCTTTTTGCGGCGCAAAGTCTCTGCGTTTATCCATATTTCATGGTAACTTGGCGATTGATAATAAGCTGACCAACCTGCAACATTCGGCGGGTTACCTATCTTCATTTGCTGATTTGTTCCTTGGTCAAGGAAATAACGTCCATTTTTGTATTGATTGATAAAGTCAGGTGCGGTTGTATAGGTCAAACCGAAATTGCGTACCAAGCCAATAATATAGTCCATTGGGTTTTTAATCATACAACCTTGCGAAGTCACTGCATCAAAGAAGTGTTGACTTGTCAATAATTCAAGCATAACAGGCGCGATTTCGTAGCCGCCATTGCGAAAAGTTGCAGATAAAGGTGCAATGACTTGCGCTTCAACCGTAGCATCAATATTATAATAAACAAAAAAACGATAGATTTTGCGGACGATGTACTTTGCCACTTCGTCTTTTGCAAAAATCATATTGAGCAAATCTGTCAGTTCAGTCATGCCTGCATTGGCATCTGAACGACCCGTAATAACCGTACTACCATAAAAAGTAGAAAAAGTTTTATTGGTTGTTACGTGCCGACTGAGCGTAAATTTAGAGGTCAAGTTTGCGGCATCAATTTCCCAACCTGTCAATACCTGTGCAGCTGCCTGAACATCCCCCTCAGTATAATAAGGTGTAGAATCCTTTCCAACGGTAAAAAGCTCTTGCAATTCACGCCCATAGTTCTCATTAGGAGCTGTTTTAGTGTTCAAACGACCATCAAGGTAGTACAACATGGCTGGCTCGATACTCATCTGACGCAGCATCGTTTTGTAATTCCCCAAGGCATATTGCCTCAAAAGAGCATTGTAGCGATAGCTGTAAATCGCTTCGTTAAAAGTGCCACCAATATCTGTCGGTACAAGATTATGCCAACAAAGCACCATTTTTTCCAAAATATTGCGGTCTTGATTCACAATTAAGTTTGTCCACCAACCGCGCAACGATTGTTGACGACCAAAATTCACATTGGAGTCCGTCGGTCCATTTACCCACGTCGAACCTGCGGGAATATTTGGATCGGTGTAGCTCGCTGAATTGTAATCATTGACGGGCGGTGAAGGAGGTGAAGAAGGAACAGTGAGTAGTTCGGTGACGACACTGTTTAATGAACGACTTGCAAAATAGGTCAAGTCAGATTTTTTAACGCCAAACAATGTTCGACGTAGAAGATGCAACAATTCGGGCTTTCCGAATGTACCACTATAAGGTATCAAAGGCATGAGTTATGAGAGATTGTATATTTTTAAATGATTTTCTGCAAATATAGTATATTTAAATATACAAAACAACCAAAACACAATTTTCGCTACCGATATTTTTTAAAAAGATTAAATGTAAAAATTTCTATTACATAAATAGATATTTTTAAAATTTTTATAAATAATTATATTTTTTTATACATATTAAAATTTGCCAACCCCATGCGTTGTAGCCAGTGTGAAATTGACACCCTCAAAACACCCAAGCCGTATTTTGAACTACGGGTAAAATTAATAGATGATGCCTCTTCAAAATACTTTGTTGGACAAGTTACTTCCGCAATATCGAACCCCGCATACACGATTTGAGACAACATTTCATTGTCAAAAACGAAATCGTCGGAGTTACTATTGAATTGGATGCCCCTCAGTACATCGCTCGAAAAAGCGCGATAACCTGTGTGATATTCTGACAATTTATAATTGATGAGTATATTTTGCGTCAGCGTCAAAAACCGATTAGCTATGTATTTGTACAAAGGCATACCGCCTTTCAAAGCCCCTTTACCTAAAATCCGAGACCCCAAAACAACTGGATACAACTCATCGCCAATGATATTGACCATGGCAGGAATCAATTTTGGCGTGTATTGATAATCGGGGTGCAACATAATGACAATGTCACCACCCAGCTCTAAAGCCTTGTTGTACAACGACTTCTGATTGCCGCCATAACCTTTGTTTTTTTCATGCACAATGACGTGGTTGATGCCGATTTCACGCGCCAAGTCCTTCGTATTGTCTTTACTGGCATCATCGCACAAAACGACCTCGTCCACAAGTGGAAACGGAATTTCTTTATATGTTTTTTCTAATGTTTTTGCCGCATTGTAAGCCGGCATGACGACGATGACTTTTTTACCTTTGTACATCTTAGGAGTGGTTAACGTATCGGATACTTCAAAAGTATCCGATACGTATGTTATTAATTTTCAGCAGTTTGTGTTATATCTGTCGCTTCCACAGTTGCCCCTTCTATCACTTCTTCCGATTTCTCTTCTTCTACTTTATCCTTCAAAAGGTCACGACTTTGTAAGAAAGCAAACCATTTGATGGCTTTTTTAATGTCCGAAACATGAACCCGGTCGCGGTCAAAACTAGGCAAAACAGCCGCAAAATAAGCCCGAAGGGTTGCAGAATCTGCCTTTTCCGAAGGCGGAGGGTTCTCTGCAAATTGGTCGCGCATATTTGTTAACACGACCGCCAGTTGTACCGTATCGTTGTTGTCCGTATAGACTGAAACAGTTTCAAAAGGTGAGAACTCATGCGATCGTACAAGCACAAATTTGCGTACTTTGGTATCAAAATTTTCAATAATCAATCCGTTTTGGCGCACTGCAATCAGCTTTTGAACGCCACCAATGCCGCCTACTGCGACAAAACTTTTAACATCAACCATGATGAATCTCTGTATTTTTGAATTATTCAATTAATTTTTCCTAAAAATCCGCGCAAAGGTACTATTTCAACGCCAATGACCAAAGTATCTGTTGTTTTTGCAGAAAAATCGTTGTGCAAAATCTAAGTTAGAAAAAGCGTTCCGAACTTATCGGGATGCTTTTTCGTTTTAAATAACAATTTTATATCAAAAATACTGAGGGGTGTTTTTCACAATCGTTTTAGTTAAAAACTGTAATTTCGCCCCTCAAAATTATCAGCCGACAATAATCAATCAAAAATATGCAATCGAAAAAGAGATATTTAGTGACTTCTGCCCTTCCTTATGCCAATGGACCGCTACACATCGGGCATTTGACGGGTGCATATCTGAGTGCCGACGTTTATGTGCGCTATTTGCGCTTGATGGGCAAAGACGTGGTTTGGGTTTGTGGAAGTGACGAACACGGGGCTGCCATTACGATACGGGCGATGAAAGAAGGCTTAACGCCTCGTGAAATTATTGACAAATACGATGCGATGTTCCGCAAAGCATTTGACGGCATGGGCATCGCTTTCGATATTTTTCACCGCACAAGCGAACCCTTGCACTATGAAACCTCGCAGGATTTTTTCCGTCAACTCTACAAAAACGGTGAGTTTGAAGTCATTGAAAGTGAGCAATATTTTGATGAAGAAAAGCAACAATTTCTTGCCGACCGCTATATTATCGGCACATGCCCCGTATGTGAAAACCCAGATGCATATGGCGACCAATGCGAAAAATGCGGCTCGTCATTGAGTCCAAATGACTTGAAACCGCCTATTCGTTCTACGCTTTCTAAGTCAAATCCTATCAAAAAGCAGACAAAACATTGGTTTTTGAAGCTCGACAAGTATGAAAGCTGGTTGAAACGTTGGATTACTGAGGGGGAGCTCGAAGACGAACACAATCCAGAAATCGTTACCAAAACCCACAATCCAGCCGATTGGAAAAACCACGTTATGGGTCAATGCAAGTCGTGGCTCGACGGCGGTTTGCAGCCCCGTGCGATGACACGCGACCTCGATTGGGGTATTCCCGTACCTCCTGAAATTGACGAAACGGGTTCGAAAAAACTCTATGTGTGGCTCGATGCACCGATTGGCTATATTTCGGCAACGAAACAATGGGCGATAAACAAAGGGCAACCTGAACTATGGAAAGACTATTGGCAAAAAGACGATACGGCTTTGATTCACTTCATCGGAAAGGACAATATCGTATTTCACTGCTTGATTTTCCCTGCTTTGTTGCGCGAACATGGGGGCTATGTGTTGCCTGTCAACGTCCCTGCCAATCAGTTTATGAATCTCGAAGGACGTAAGATTTCAACCTCCAAAAACTGGGCAGTTTGGGTGCATGAATACTTGGAAGATAAGGATTTTGAAGGCAAACAAGACGTTTTGCGCTACAATATGATTAAAAACATGCCCGAATTGCAGGATTCAGAATTCACGTGGAAGCGTTTTCAAGAGTCAAATAACAATGAATTGGTGGGCAATTTGGCTAATTTTATCAATCGCGTTATAGTTCTCATTCATAAAAACTTTGATGGAAAAGTACCGCCGATTGTCGAAGGTGTCACCGTTGCGTCAAGCGATAATGCAGCGGCAAAAGTTGACCCCTCAGTAGAAATCGAAAAATTGCTTAAAGAATTAGAAACATTGGGCGATTTCATCGAAAAATTTGATTTCCGAAATGCACTGCAAACTTTAATGGATATTTCGACACATGGCAACCAGTTTTTGCAATTTAATGAGCCTTGGAAAACCATTAAAACCAACCGTGATGCCGCTGCCGCAACTTTGAATATTGGTCTTCAAATCGTTGCAGCTATTGCCATTGCGAGTCAACCTTTTATTCCGTTTACATCAGCACGATTGGCTAAGATACTGAATATCAATAATTTGCAAAATGGTGATTGGCAGACAATGCTTGAAAAATTGCGTAATGGGGTCGCGCTCATCGCAGACAATGCTTCTTTGAATGAAACAGAACACCTTTTCACTCGTATCGCAGACGAGGTGATTGAGGCACAAATAAAAAAATTAGAAATGACAGATTTAGCTAATCAGATAACAGACGATAGTCAACAGGCAACAATTGCGGAGACAGTTACCGAAGTTGATACGACCCCTCAGTATGTACCGCTTGCAGAGACCATTACATATGATGATTTTGCCAAAATGGACATCCGTACAGGTACCGTTTTGACGGCTGAAAAAAT
>JANMJN010000555.1:0-4022 GCA_031371355.1 Saprospiraceae bacterium | reverse complement strand
CGAAATAGAATGTAATCAGACTATTGGCAAGGGTCGCGGGTGATTTCCATGTAAATGTCCATGAAGTACTACCACCAGACAGAATTTTAGGCGTTGATTGACGGATGTATTGTTTACCGCCAATTGTTGCCATAGAAGTCCCTGTACCATTCGTGAGGGTACCACATTGGGCATTCGTTGCATCAAGACACACCAATTGGAAGCCAGCACGCACTGCAGTACTCGTGTTAGATAGAGTGAGTGTATAGGTCGTATTAGCGACAACCGTATCTGGTAAACCTGTAACAGTGACCGTTCCCGTGAATGCACCGCCATTGTGGCAGCCTGATTGTGCACATGTGGTTTCACCAGGTGCTCCTGTGTTGCCAATAGGCGGATTACTGGGGTCTTTAATGGTACTTAAAAGTGTAAACCAAAGAATAGCTAAACAAAGAGCAGCTTTTGTAGTGAGTTTCATAAAAAGAAAAATGATTTAAAGATGAATGAATGTTTGAGGTATTTTGATACCCCTCAGTATTTTATGCCATAGAACGGTCATGTTTGATGTAAGGTTGCTTGTCAAAAAATAAAAAAGCAGTAATACATAGTGTATCACTGCTTTTTTTTGTTTTTCAAAACGGTATTTAGTTCTTTACAAACTTCGATATTTCGGTTTTTGTACCATTTGTTAATCGCACAAAATACATCCCTCTTGCCCAATTGTTAACAGGGATTTTAAGCGATTCGATGCCTTTTTCGCTTTGATTTTTGTACAAAGTACGTCCTTGCACGTCAACAACATCAATATCTAAGCTGTTTTCTACTTGTTCTGAAAACTCAATAGTCAAATCTGATTGTGTAGAAATGGGGTTTGGATAAATTTTCAAAGTATTGCCCTTGCCTTCCTTTTGTAACGAAACGATAGACGAATAAGTAGTTTTGCGATCAAAATCAAGTTGATTGAGACGATAGTAAGCTGTTTTTGTAAAGTTTTTATCTATAAATGAATACTCATTTTGAGTGAATGAATTGCCATTACCTTTTACGAAACCGATGCTTGAAAAACGTAAACCATCTGTACTTTTTTCGACATCAAAGCCTGTGTTATTGAATTCTGTTGCTGTTTCCCAAGCCAAATGGGCATCATAGTTCTCAACTTTTCCATTAAAGTAAGTCAATGTTACTGGAACAACTGATGGTGCAAAAATTGAAAAGGTTGAAAACGATTGCACCTCTTGGGCTAACTTTGTAAAATAAGTACCCCAAGAAGTTGTCGGACCAGAAGAAGAAGACATGGGTTCCCAAATCGAACCGTTGAAATGATACAATTTACATTGATTTCTATTGGGTGTGAAGTTATTGGCTTCATCTGTATTGTTCCATTGTACTAAGATATCCGCATCGAAATTGCCTGAAACGCGTGTAATATCCCATTCTAAATTCACTTTTGAAAATTGAGAAGGGACAGCGATCGTTGACGGATGCGTTGAAACACTAAAATCGCCACCTAAAGCGGTAACAAAGACAGGTGAATAACTTTGTTCAGTACCTACGGGGAAAATCGTGTTAGTTGTTACGTTTTTGATTTTCAATGTACCAATCTCTTGGTATAAATCGTGGGTTACGACATAAGCCGTATTAGAAGGTGTCATCGGGGAACGCTTAAGGGTCAAAGTATTGTGATTTAAATCAAATCGTCCATGAGTCAATATTAAATCACCTAATATTTCGATATTTAATTTAATTTTAACCCTTTCAGCATTGTTGGAAATAACATCGCCGTTAAAGACAGCGGAAGCAACTGGAATCCCATTTTCGATGTTCGGATTAATATTCTGCTGTGATGGACCGTTGAGTTCAATCCGACCTTCAATTTTACCATTGCTACCAAAATTGATATCTTTCCCTATACGTACTGTTTTGATTAGGTCAGGATTATACAAAATACCATTATTGATATTGACAGCACCTTTTATGTCTATATCGGTCATTTGTAATTTGACTGTGTTTGAAACAAAGTTCAATTCGATGGTCTGGAATGAAGGCGATGTCGCGGCATCGACAAAATAGTTATTATTGGTTATAGGTGCGACATAACCGCCGAAAGAAACCGAGGCATTTTCTGAAAAGTTTTTTTGTCCTTTGATACACGTAGTCGCCGCATCAATATGAGGGTTTGTGATAAACAAAGTGCCACCAGTAGCCAAAAAAGAAGTTACATTAGTAAAATCAATCAAAGGTTTTCCAGCCGCCACACTACTGAGGGGGGTGCCCGTGTTTCCGTTGACGTGCATGAATCCAGAAGTCATATTGAACACAGAACCTGGATTAAACTTCAAATTTCCATTGAGGAAAAAGGAGTTTAGATAACCGCCTGCAATCGTTAATGTACCATTGACCGTCAATTCAGAATTGCCACCTGAACTGGGATTGCCTAACGGATCCGGTGAGCCGACAACCGCACGGTTGCTATAATAGGTCAACGAACCATTGATTGTCAATGATTTACATATTGCGGTATAATTGCCACCACTTGATGAAATTGTTATGGCTGTACCCGCTTGAATGATGACAATGTCTTCTGCGCCAGGTATCAAGCCACCTTGCCATGTGGCGTTGTTGTTCCATTCACCTGACTGAAAAGATAATACTGTTCCAGCAAAAGTAGATTGGCATGTGGCAATTATTAACATTATTAAAGGTAGAAGAATTTTGTGCATGGGTAATACGCTTTAATAGTAATTAAAATATTAAAAAAATAATATTGGATTATTATGCAAAGATAAAGGAAGTATTTCAAAATAGAAAGACTTAAATATGTAAAAAATATATTTTTTCATACAAGCAAGTATATTCTTAGTTTTACAAAAAATTGACTGAGGGGATGCTTTTTCAAATTTTCTTTTGAAAAAAAAGCTCATATTGTTTATCTTTGCACGTTTTTTAAAAGAGATAAATTAATTAAGTTACTGAAAATCAATCGTTTACAACTATGTTCACAAGCTTAAGCGACCGCCTTGACTCAGCATTTAAAGTTCTTTCGGGGAACAATAAAATCACAGAACTCAATATTGCCACCGCTATTAAAGATATTCGTCGTGCGCTCGTCGAGGCGGATGTCAACTATAAAATTGCAAAAGAATTTACTGATAAAATCAAAGATCGGGCGCTCGGCACTGAAAATGTCTTGAAAAACGTCAATCCTGGTCAGTTAATGATTAAAATTGTTAACGACGAATTGACTCAGTTGATGGGCGGGCAAATCTCTGGTCTTAACCTTGGTGGTAAACCTACGGTTATCCTCATTGCCGGTTTACAAGGCTCGGGTAAAACGACTTTTACAGGTAAATTGGCTTTGTGGCTCAAGACTAAAAAGGGAAAACGCCCGATGGTTGTCGCTTGCGATGTGTATCGTCCTGCGGCTATTGACCAGTTGACTGTTTTGGCTGATTCGGTAAATGTGCCAATTTATAAAGAGATTGAAAATAAAAACCCTGTTCAAATCGCTTTAAACGCCATTGTTGAAGCGAAAAAGCAAGGTTGCGATGTTGTCATCGTGGATACGGCGGGTCGTCTCGCTGTTGATGAACAGATGATGGCAGAGATTGCTAAAGTAAAAGACGCTATCTCGCCCAATGAAACGCTTTTCGTTGTGGATTCAATGACGGGTCAAGACGCGGTCAATACGGCAAAAGCCTTCAACGATAGACTCAATTTTGATGGTGTTGTATTGACTAAATTGGATGGTGATACGCGTGGCGGTGCTGCTTTATCCATCAAATATACCGTAGGTAAACCAATAAAATTTGCTTCAGAAGGCGAAAAAATGGATGCGCTTTCTGAGTTCTATCCCGACCGTATGGCAAGTCGGATTTTGGGTATGGGTGATATTGTCTCTTTAGTGGATCGTGCGCAAGAACAATTCGACGAAGTAGAGGCAAAACGTTTGGAAGCTAAAATCAAGAAAAACAAATTCGATTTCGACGATTTTATGGCTCAAATGGAGCAAATAAAGAAAATGGGCGATTTGAAATCTTTGATGG
>JANMJN010000924.1:0-6071 GCA_031371355.1 Saprospiraceae bacterium | reverse complement strand
CTGAACGCTAACCACCTCGCATTGTGGAAACCAAATAAAAAAACGAGTTTTGCGGTAACATCCGAGATATGAATCTCGATTATGTCATTGGTTAACCGAAGGGATTCCGATCCTGAACGTGAGCAGCGGCATTCGTATGTATACAAAATTGGTTGAGGCTCTTATCGAGTCATCCCGTAGGCGAATGTATCGTTTTAACAAGGAATGCTGTATATCACGGATGTTATTTTTATTCATCATTAAAATAGTTAAGAAGTGATGTCAAAAAAAGGACTTAAATCAAGTACCCCTCCCCAAGCCACGATGGAAATTGCGATTGTCAATCCCCATGCAGCGGGGATAGACATCGGCAGCAAGTTCCATTTAGCGGCAGTCGGTCAGCGCAAAGAGGATCTCATAGAAGCGGGTATTACGACACCAGAATTACATGAGCTCGCTCAAGAGTTAAAGCGGCGCGGCATTCGCACCGTTGCAATGGAAAGCACAGGCTATTTCTGGATACCTGTTGCTATGCTCTTGCGGGATTATGAATTTGAGGTCGTCGTGGTCAATGGTGCCTCCATCAAAAGCTTTAACCGTCCAAAGACAGACCCCAAAGATGCCCGTTGGATTCAAAAATTGCACACTTTGGGTATGTTGAAACCAAGTTTCCAATTAGACAACTTCAATGAAGGTTTACGCACTTATAGCCGCCGCCGCCGGACTTTAGTGCAAGACCGAACTCGTTTGCTCAATCGGATGCACAAAGCTTTGGTACTGATGAACGTCCAAATTGGCATGTTTCTGACTGAATTAGACAGTAAAAGTGGGATGGACATCATCGCTGCCATTGTTAGCGGCGAGCGGAGTCCCATCAAACTTTATGAACATGTTCGCAGTGGGGTCAAGACACCAAAAGAACAAATGCTCAAAGCATTGGAGGGGACTTGGCAACCCCAACATATCTTTGAGTTAAAACAACTTCATAGTGCTTACTTGTTTTGTATGCAGCAAATCAAAGAATGCGATGTGGAAATAGATCGGCAACTTGAAGCCTACTGTAAGGAAAAGGACATCACGCCCACACCGCCAGACAGTAAGCCGCCGACCAACAAACGCTCCGCATTTTATGATAGTCATGCACCAAAATTCAAAATTGTGGACACTTTACAACGTATTGTCGGGGCAGATTTCCTTGCCATTGACGGTGTTGGTCCCAATTTTATTCTTGATGTTGTCTGTGAACTCGGTTTTACACTCGAACAGTTTCCGTCCGCTAAACATTTTACATCTTGGTTATCTCTTTCTCCTCAAAATAAAGTAACGGGGGGGAAAGTCGTTTCCAGCAAAATACCCAAAAGAAACAATCGAGCCGCACAAGCTTTCAGACAAGCCGCTAACTCTATTGGTAATACGCTTAAACATCCACTAAGACCTTTTTTCTTAAATATTCTAAGAAAACAAGGGCGAAAAGGTGCAATCATTGCCACTGCCAGAAAATTGGCAACAATTGTTTATCACATGGTAACGGAAAATACGGAGTTTGATTATCAAA
Source organism: Saprospiraceae bacterium (assembly GCA_031371355.1). Taxonomy (GTDB): domain Bacteria; phylum Bacteroidota; class Bacteroidia; order Chitinophagales; family Saprospiraceae; genus JAAFJT01. Next base: position 4,537 of record JANMJN010000924.1, on the reverse strand, counting down.
TTTCCGAAACCGAAAAAAACAGACAACGGAATAATTTGCTTAAAAAATTTCAAAGAGCTATCAACGAACATCAATTCTCTTTATCGGAACTGACTTTCGCTGCTTGAGTTAAAGCTAACACCTTTTTTGCTGCACTATCATTCCTGTGTCGCTACTCGAATGAAATGCTTCTTTGTGCTGTGATTTAAGGTTCATGCGTTTTAGGCGAATGACAAAAGCGACTTACAAAAGCGACAAAAGGGGCAAAAGCGATTTGATGCAACATTGTTCGAGCAATTTTAAAAATTCCCCGAACCTATTCATACCCCCTCTGGGGGCAAGGGGCTACTCCATTACCCATTGCCATATCTTTTCAATTTGTTTTTTATCCAAATCCGATAATTCAAAAGAAGTCAAATGACTGATAACAAGGCTACGAAGGCTGTTACCATTTTCATCTTTTAGATTTTTCAAGCCGTAATATCGTTTGTGAGCCTCTATTTCTTTGTTTTGAAAGAGTAAAGCATAAGCAATATACATTTCAAAAGAGATTTGATGAACATCTAATTCTAAAGCATGCTTAGCAGATTGTTCTGCCGCAAGGTATTGTTTAGCGAAAAATTGATACCAAGCCAAAGTACCGTATTCTGAAGCGGCATTTGATGAACCGGCTGTTAGGATACCCCTCAGTACCTCTCTGCTTTTAGCCCGTTCTGCTTGTATTTCAACAACCTTTGCATAGTTTTTTTGTACTACCAAAGAGTCACGTAAGATACCAAGATTATTAAAAACACGGTTGTACTCCTCTAAAAAATGTAGTTGACCGTTTTGCAAAGTCCCTTGAAGCAAAGCTAAAGCACGGCTATACATATTTTGGGCTTTATCAAGTTGTTTGGTCTTTTCGTAGAATACACCAAAATCATTCAACGATGTTGCCAAATCAAGTTCATACTGCTCTGGATTGCTTTTTGATAAACGTATTCTGATGTCTAATGACTGCATATAGTATTTCTCAGATTCCGATATCTTGTTGATAGTTATATAAAGAGAACCTAAATTCACCGCCGTTTTCGCCAAATCAGGTTCAAACCGCTCTGGGTTATATTTGGACAAACGTTCATAAATTTTTAAGGACTTTAAATAGCATTTTTCTGATTCGGACATCTTATCGAGCTTTTGATAAAGGATACCCAAGTTCATGGCAGCATCTGCCAAATTAGAATCAAATTGTTCTGGGCTACTTTTGGACAAACGTTCAGAGATACTAAGTGACTGTAAATAGTATTTTTCTGATTCCGACACCTTGTTGATGGTTAGATAAAAAGTGCCCAAGTTCATTGCCGTTATTGACAAATCGGGTTCAAATCGTTGGGGGTTGCTTTTAGCCAATCGTTCATAAATATTCAGCGACTGCAAATGGTACTTTTCTGATTCCGATATCATGTTGAGGGCTTGATAAAAACCGGCTAAATTACCTGTGGTTAAAGCTATTTTAGGTTCAAACTGCTGCGGGTCGTTTTTAGCCAATCGCTCATAGATGTTTAAAGACTGCAAATAGTATTTCTCGGATTCAATTACTTTGTTGAGAACTTGATAAAAATTACCGAGATTCATGGATATCCTTGCTAAATTGGGTTCAAACACCTGCGGATTGTCTTTGGACAATCGCTCATAGATGCCCAATGACTGCAAAAAGTATTTTTCCGATTTAGACATATTATTTTGGTTTTGATTAAAGATGGCTAAACATTCTAAAATGGTTGCCAGCTCCGTATCGAATCCTTGTGGATAACTTTTGGACAAACGTTCATAGATGTCTAAAGACTGCTGATAGTATTTTTCTGACTCTGGTATCTTGTTAAGACTCAGATAAGCTGCCCCAAGATTCATATAAAGCATTCCAGCTAAATCCTCCGGTATTGATAAAGCCAACACTTTTTCATAATAAACAATCGCCTTTTGCACTTTATTTTGTTTATATACAAAATCAGCCAGTGTCCAAAGATTATCCACATTTGTATTATCCAAATCAGCCCCCTCAGTATAAAGCTGCTCGGCTTCGTCATATTTGTTTTGGAGTTCCGCCAATTGCCCGTCCAAGAACTTCTTTTTAATAACCGAAGCCTTTAAAGTATCGCGTTGTCCCTTTGCATTGGTTATCTTTTGCTCCGCTACACTAAGGCTGTCTTTTACTTTATGGACATTAGACTCACTTTTAAGTATGTCTGCTTCTAATTTTTTAAGGTCTGCCTCTTGCTGTTTGGCTTCTGTACTGTTTAAAACCTGTCTTGCCCCTTCAATATCTCCTTGTTTGAAGGTTTCAAAAGCCTTGCGATAGATAGCGTCAGCTTGTGCCAAGTCTATGCGCGAGAAATCTTCTGCCATTTTATAAGCATTTTTCTTTTGCGCTTCCAATTCATTATCCAATTTGGCTTTCTCGGCATACAAATCGTAAATCTGTTTGTTCAGTGCGTCGGCATTTGCCCCGTTTTGGGTGAGTTGTTTTTTTAGGTTGGCTATATCAGTGTCTTTCTTTTTGGCTTGTTTTTGATAATTTGTTTCTAAATATTTTGTTGAGATATTGTAGTAGCTTATGGCATTGGCATCACGCTCGCCTTTTTTACAAACCACAAGACGTATTTTGTAATTTGGATTATCCGTCAAGGTCACATTGAGTTCGCGTGGGTCATTGACCACATCATAAATCGGTGTGCCGAGTTCCACCGTCACCAAATCACCCACTTTACCATTCGGAAACACCAGCACAAACACCCCCTCAGTATTTGTACTCGCTTTGACTAATGTTGGCGATGCTCCTCGTGCGGTGACTTGCAGGGTTTTCATCTTTTCCCCTGTGTTTTGGTAAGTGATGATGCCACGTAAAGTGACTTCAGCAAAGGTTGTGATGGCTGTAAAACATAAAATGATGGATAGTAATGTCGGTTTCATTGTGGACAATGGCTTTTCTTTTATGATGATGATTATAATTACTTCGTCATTGCGCGAGTCCCTTTTGTCATTGCGAGGAACGAAGCCATTTATCCCTCCATCGAGGGCAGGAAGCTATTCCTTTACCCACTTCCGCGCCTTATCAAGTTGTGTTTTATCCAAACCCGCTTGTTCCAACGCATCGAAATCTTCTTTTAAAATGTCGCGGTAGGATATCCCTTTTGCATTTTTTTTGCTTTTTAGGTCGTCATAAATACTTCTGGCTTCTACATATTTGTTTTGAAAAAGTAGCGCATGACCCAAATTGGCTTTAATAAATATCTTTGTACTATCCACTTCAAGTCCACGTTTCGCCGATTGTTCTGCATCTGCATATAGATTGACCAATATTTGAGCCCCCGATAAATCGTTCAACGCTATCGGATCTTTAATATTAGACAGCTTTAAGCCCCCCCTCAGTATTTCCATACTTTTAAGAAGATTCATTTGTATATCATTTGCTTGAATCGTGTCTTTGGATAAAACAAAAGAACATCTCACATTGACTAAATTGTTAAAAACTTCAAAATAAGGGCTAAAATAATTCATTTGACCATTCAATAACGCCTTTTGTCTTACTGTTAATGCACGTTTTAAAAGCGTTTGTGCTTTATCCAATTGCATATTCTCTTTATAGAACGAACCAAAATTACTTAAAACCAATGCAATATTGGGTTCAATGCGTTGCGGATTGATCTTAACTAAGCGTTCATTTATCTCTAAGGCTTTGGCATAAAGCTTTTCAGTCTCTTCAACCTTAACTTTGTAGTTGAAATATAAGTTAGCTAAATTCATATACGATTGAGCCAACCTTGAAACAGGCTCAATCGCATTGTTTTTAGCCAATCGTTCGTATAACTCAATGGCTCTAAGGCGATGTTTTTCAGAGTCTTCAAATCTTTTATTTGCTGCATATAGATTACCCAAAACCAATTCAGTCGTTGCAACAGAGCCTTCATACTTTTCTGCATTATCTTTGGCTAAAGATTCAAAGGTTTCTAATGCCTTCAATAAATATTTCTCCGATTCATCATACAAACCGCCAAAGATTTTAAGATTGCCGAGGTTTAATATTTTGGTTGCTATTCTTGGTTTAAAATACTGTGGATTTGTATTTAAAAGACGTTCACATATTTCTAATGACTTTAAAAAATACAATTCGGCATCTGCCAATTTACGTGTAGATTGGTAATTCGAGGCAAGCATGTTGTAATAGTATTCAAATTGTCGGTCAGTCTTTGACAACCTAATGCCTCTTTGCGTACAGTCAATTGACTTCTTAAAATTCTTTTGGTTAAAAAGGAATTCAGTCAATACCTCCAGATTATCAAGATTCAAAGTGTCTAAATTGACCCCCTCAGTATAAAGTTGCTCGGCTTCATCGTATTTATTCTGCAATTCAGCCAATTTGCCATCAAGCATTTTCTTTTTTACAATAGCCGCTTTCAACGAATCGCGTTCTATTTCAGCTTGCGCAATGTTTTGTTCCGCCTTTTTTAGGTTTTCTTTCACCTTTTGTATGTTCTCTTTGCTTTTTTCAATATCGGCACTGCGTTGCACCAAGTCGGTT
>JANMJN010000486.1:0-3426 GCA_031371355.1 Saprospiraceae bacterium | reverse complement strand
GTAACTAATTTAAAATCAATTTTTTGTAAAAAGTATCCCCTCCGTGTCGCCTTGCGCCATCACGCTCTGCATGATATTTTCTGGATTTTACGCCATTGAATTCCTACCAAGGTCCTTTCTGTTTAACTTGATAAAAGCGTTTGCCATCAAAGCGATAGAGTCCTTGTCCAGCACCCCACCACATATTTCCTGACCTGTCTTGATACATACTTTGGACACAACAATTAAGTCCGTCTTTTGGTGTAAATATGGTAAATGCCTTTGGTCCCTCTTTGTCCAAAGACGGGTCAAACCTCGTAGTGCTGCCTCGGGCTGTCACCCAAATAATACCCGACTGTTCTATGTATATGCCCCAAAATTCAGTTCCACCTAATCCGTCTTTGGGGGTGTATTCCGTAAAAGTTTTTCCATCATATTTGCAAATGCCGTTTTTCTTAATAAACCACATATTTCCAGCTTTATCCTGTGCCATGCCGCCCTCATAGTTCTCTCCCAAACCTTCCTTTTCTGCAATATTGGTAATTGTTTTTCCATCATAGCGAAAGACACCGTTTTGAGAAGAAGCAAACCAAATGTTTCCACTTTTGTCTTCCATGATGCCAGCAACATTTATAGGAGAGAGCTGTTGAAATAATGAAAAACTTTGACCACCTTGGCTATCGGCAGTTGGGTCATATCGGAAAACGCCGCCATGTGTGCCTACCCAAATAGTACCCGACTTGTCAACAAGGATGCCTTTTCGAGTTATATCTATATGGCTAAGACCATCTTTTTGATTATAATTTCTAAAGGTTTTTCCATCATATTTATAAACACCTTGGTCAGTCCCAAACCAAAGATTACCATTTTTATCTTCATTAATAGCATAAACCGTATTGTTATTAAAACCATCAGGATTGGAAAAGTAGGTCAATGTTTTTACATCATACCTCACTACACCTTCGCCTAAGGTACCAAACCATAAATTCCCTTTCGAATCCTGAAAAATACTTCGGATATATTGACTGACTAAGGTCGTGTCAAAATCGGGGATCATAGCTACTGCCTTAAAGTTTCTTATTACTGTTGGACTTGGTTTGGAAGTATTAGTCGTCTCTTTCGGCGAGCCTGTGTTCACTTGTCCGTTGCAGGCAGTGACAAAAACGAGTAGAAATAACAGAGAATAGAGTTGTTGATACACGTTATATTTTTTCATTTATGATTGATTTGATTAGTAGAAATAAAACAAAACTACCTTTTTTACTAAATCAGCACTTAAAATAGGTGTAAAAGAATGTAAACGGCATTGTAAATCTTATGGAAAGGAGCATTTTTCAAAGGATTGCCTTGGCAGATAAAGGTTTTAAAAATACAAATACCGTATTTAACTCAAAGTCGAACAAAAAGCACCCCCTTCAGTATAAAACTAAAAAAAGCCGTTCTGATTGACTCAAAACGGCTTTTTTATTTAGCGATATTAAAAATCTAATTCAATTGTAGTGCCGAACTTCAAATCGTCTTTTTTCGGCTCGACGGGTGTTTCAGGTGTCGGACGAGGCGATTTTACTGAGGGCGTGTACTTGAAACGACCCCCTCAGTAAATTCTGTTGAGGGCTACTATTTTAGAAAATGGACAAATCGGATTTGAGTTCTATGATTATAGCCATTTAAAAATACTTCTAAAACTGGACAAAATACCCCACTTTAATGTCCAGAAGACGCAAACGCGATCGCCTCTGAAACGCAGGTTTCAAAGGCGATTTTAGCTTTTTTACTGAGGGGGGGTATTTAGGATTACAACTGTTCAATTTAGCTTCTAAACTTATGATACCTTTTTAAAATAAACCGAGGGCAATGATAATTGAAATTTTACAACAATAATCCTCAAAAGGACTATCAAAACGATACAAATTGCTTAAGCATACGTGTTTTCAGCATGAAAATACTACAAGCCATAATAACACAAGCCTCCGTCAATATTGCTCCTTCTCATTCGGGAAATCTTTCGATTTCACATCCGCTACATAATGACTGATTGCACCTTTCACTTCATCAAACAGTTCGAGATAACGGCGTAAAAAACGCGGTTGAAACTCTTTGGTTAAACCCAACAAATCATGTAAAACCAAGACTTGACCATCACAACCACCGCCTGCACCAATGCCAATCGTGGGGATTTCGATACTTTCAGAGACTTCTGTTGCCAATTTTGCAGGTATTTTTTCGAGCACCATGCCGAAACAACCGACTTCCTCTAAGACTTTAGCATCGCTGCGGAGCCTGTTCGCTTCGTCTTCTTCTTTGGCACGCACGGCATACGTCCCGAATTTATAAATGCTCTGTGGCACCAAACCCAAGTGACCCATGACAGGAATACCGGCGGACAAGATGCGCACAATGGATTCCTTGATTTCGATGCCGCCCTCCATTTTCACAGCGTGTGCACCCGACTCCTTCATAATACGTATCGCCGATTCGAGCGCGACCCTCGAATTACCTTGATATGAACCAAAAGGCAAATCCACGACGACTAAAGCCCGTTTAACCGCGCGAATGACCGATGCCGCATGATAAATCATCTGGTCGAGCGTTATCGGCAATGTCGTTTCATGTCCTGCCATTACGTTTGAAGCGGAGTCACCGACCAGAATGACGTCTATTCCCGCTTCATCAACAATGCGCGCCATCGAATAATCGTAAGCCGTCAACATGGCAATTTTTTCGCCACTGGTTTTCATTTTGAGCAATGTATTGACAGTGACGCGTTTAATATCTGAATGAACTGACATATAATTAAAGTGATTAGAAATTGAGTTAATGATTAGAAATTATAGTTTTTCCAAGAGAAAATTCGTCATTTTATTGTACAAATGCTCCCTTGCCATGCCGCCATAAATACCATGATTGCGGTTCGGATAAAAATAAGTATCAAACTGTTTATTGGCAGCAATGAGTGCATTCGCCATTTCTACGGCGTTTTGAAAGTGCACATTATCGTCCGCCATGCCATGAATAAGCAAGTAATTGCCTTTGAGTCTATCGGCAAAATTGACAGGTGAATTGTCTTTATAACCCGCCGCATTTTCCTTTTCTGTTTGCATATAACGTTCTGTATAGACCGAATCGTACCATTTCCAATTCGTTACAGGTGCAACGGCAATAGCCGTTTTGAAGATATCATTGCCTTTCAAAATACACAAACTTGACATATAACCACCATAACTCCAACCAAAAATGCCGATACGTTTGCCATCCACATAAGGCTGTTTTGACAACCATTTCGCCGCTTCTATTTGGTCAATGGTCTCGTAATGACCCAATTGTTTATATGTCATTTTTCTAAAAGCCTCGCCGCGACCACCCGTACCACGTGGGTCAACACACACAACGAGGTAACCTTTTTGAACCAGCATTTGATACCACCAATAATTGTTGCCCATCCATTGG
>JANMJN010000921.1:0-4340 GCA_031371355.1 Saprospiraceae bacterium | reverse complement strand
TAAGGGGCGATATTGGGGTTCGTAAACCGTATTTTAGGTGCTGTTTGGTCAATTATGCCTGCATTTACATCATTTACATTAGAAGTGCCGTTTATACTGAGGGGGGCTGTGCGCCCCAAAGCATCCACTTGGCTGCCTGTATTGAGCGGTGAATAACTCAATGCCGATGTACCTGTTGGAAAGCCAAACTGAATGGTATATGTTCCCGCAACAAGACCATCAAATTGGTACAGACCTGATGCATTTGTGGTAGTTGTCAGCGTCACCGTATCGCCTACAGACGAACGCCCTGCCAACGTGACCGTCATACTACCAAAACCAATTTCAGTATTTTCTTTAATACCATTGCGGTTGCAATCAAGGTAAGCCGTTCCATGTATAGAACTCGTGACCCATGAACTTAAAAATGTGAAAGCTGTTGCGCTGCATAAGCCCACGAATCCAATGCTCGCTACCAATAGTAGCATCCGAAGAGCGGTAAAAGTTTTTCTCATAGGGAAAAAAGTGAAGTTTCTCAAAAAATCGGTTTCAAATAATTACGATGCAGCTTTATTAAAGATAAATATGCGTTGATATTTGCCGAAACATTGCTGAAAAGTAAAAAAACTAAAAGATCGTTTTGCTATACTCATTTGAAAATGGTTTGCCTAATTTAGTATGTGTCATTTACGCATATTCAATGTTTTAGATTATCCATTAAGTATAAATTCAATATCGTAAAGAGTAAAAATGAAATTATCAATAAAATAGAATTTCAAAAGGGGATATTTTATATATGAAAGACAAACACACTGCCAAAATTTATTTTTTTAATATTTATGTTTTTTTCATTTTTAAATTTCATAAAAAAAGGAAGAAAATATGGTGCGTTCAAACTGTTTTTATTAGGTTTTTTATGCTTAAAAACGCTGAAAGCGTTCAATATCAATAGCCGTGAATGGCATTCACGGCTATTGATATTGAACGCTTTCAGCATTTTTAAGACTGTTGGGAATGTCCCGAGCCCATAAACTTGCGAAAAGTTTGTACTATCATAAATAATGACGTACATATCATTTAGGCAAAATTACTTCACGTCATCATCCCGATGTTTTGCATAAGCCTTCGTATAATCTTTTTTCTTACAATTCGATGCCACAAACTCAATACCTTGAAGAATATGACGCATATAAATAGGCTCACTATAATCTTTTTTATTATGCCCCAAAGTTGTTATCCAAGCCAAACCACCATCGAAAAAATTGTGCCAAGCCGCTGGATAATAATCAGAAAAAGTACCCATATTCGTCTTTACAAGCTCTGCGCTTTTATCATCTGTCTTCAAAGTTGCCACATCTTGCACCATGAAAGTATGAATGCCAGCGTACAATTCCTTTTCAAAATAACATTCATCTTCTCGTACCCAGTCCACTGGCAGCCCTTTTACTGAGGGGTGCTGTTTGTCAATAATTTTGACATGATATTGTTGAAATTTAGCATGCCACGAAAACGTACCACCTAACATTTGCTTAAACCATTTCCAATTCCGTTCCGTCCCGACAACTGAATGAATGCCGACAAATCCCCCACCCGCTTCAATGTATTGCCGAAAAACCAAACGGTGTTCGTCTGTATCAAAAACATCATTATTGGTACTCGTAAAGACCAATAAATCGTATTTATCCAAGTTTTCCCTTGAAAAAACCGATGGTGCACTTGATGAATCCACTTTAAAACCTTGCGTTTTCCCGAGATTTTGGATACACGCCACCGCCGAAGGTATGTTGTCATGCACATAACCTTTGCCGTTTTTGGTATAAACTAATACGTGTAGTTTTTTCCAATCGACCTTTTTTGAAGATTGTGAAAAGATAGGGTTGCTAAAAGCAACAAAAAATACAGTTAATAGAAGAAGTAAAGTAACGTTTTTCATTAGCGATTCATTTTGACACGAATTTCACCAATTACACGAATTATTTACTTTTTTTTAGAAAAAACAGAAAAAAAATTCGTGTAAACTGGTGAAATTCATGTCAAAATAGAAAAAATCAGCGAAAATCGGTTAAATCAGTCACATCTGTGGTCTGAAAAATCAAACAACCTGCTTGCCCTTCATCGCTGTCATAATATTCGCATCCAAAGCCCGATGCGCCAACGGTTCTGTATAAACATTCAAATCCGCCATTGCTGTATTAATCGCATCTTTGTCATCACTGCTAACTGTAGCGCGGAGTTGTTCAGTCAATGATTTTGTTGTCTCAATTTCTTCGTCAGACAAAATCGAAGCATTTTGAACAATGAATTTTTCGGCTGCTAAAATGACATTATTCGCTTCATTACGCGCTTCCAACAAAGCCCGCGCCTTCATATCAGACTCTGCATTTTGAATTGAATCAATCAACATCAACGCCATTTCTTCTTCCGATAAGCCATAACTTGACTTCATTGTGACCTCTTGCTCGACATTTGAACGCAATTCTTTTGCTTTTACCCTCAAAATACCATCTGCATCAAGATAAAAAGCAATATCTATCTTAGGCAAACCCGCAGGCATCGGCGGGATACCCCTCAGTATAAACTCACCTAATTTTCGGTTGTGTTGCACCAAATCACGTTCGCCTTGATACACAGCCACTTTCAGATTTTTTTGTCCGTCCACGCTTGTTGTATATTGACGAGCTGCTTTTGTCGGAATTTTAGAATTTCGAGCAATAATCACATCCATCAAACCGCCTACCGTTTCAATACCCAAGGACAAAGGCGTTATGTCAATCAACAAAACATCGCGCTGATTTCCTGCCAAAACATCGGCTTGAATGGCAGCACCCAAAGCGACAACTTCATCAGGATTGATATTGTCAAAAACAGGTTTGCCAAAAAACGCTGCGACTCGCTCCTTCACAAGCGGCACGCGCGTTGAACCTCCTACCATCACAACGGCTTGAATATCAGACGTTTGCAATTTTGCATCAGCCAATGCCTTTTTGCAAGACTCAATCGTCCGTTCAACCAACAGTGTTATCAAAACTTCAAACTCAATTTTCGTTATTCGGAATTCGTTATTCGCTATTCGACATTCAAAGCTCCCCTCAGTAGAAAGAGCTTTCTTGGCTTGTTCAGCAGCCAGACGGATGGCTTGACCAAACTCTTTATCATTGAAAACCAATTCATTAGGTATATTGTTTTGCTTCAACCAAAAGTCAATCAATACGCGGTCAAAGTCGTCACCACCCAAAAATGTATCGCCATGCGTTGACAAAACTTCAAAAATACCGTCTTGGATTTGCAAAATAGAAATATCAAAAGTGCCGCCACCAAGGTCAAAAACCGCCACCGTTTCGCCACCTTCCTTGTTCAAGCCATAAGCCAAAGCCGCCGCCGTCGGTTCGTTGACAATCCGCAACACGTCTAAGCCTGCCAATTTACCCGCATCACGCGTCGCTTGGCGTTGAGAATCATTGAAATAGGCAGGAACGGTAATAACCGCCTTTGCAATCGGTTGACCCAATGTCGTTTCGATGCGTGTTTTGAGTTCTTTCAAAATAAAACTTGATAACTCAATAGGCGTATAAAAACGGTCGCCGACACGTATTTTCACCAAAGATTCGTCATCAGGTGCATCAATAATGGTGTAACCAAAATAATTTTCAAATCCCGACACGTCTTTATAGGACTTGCCCATCAAACGTTTGACGGAATAAATCGTGTTTTGTGGGTCTGTTATCAACTTATCTTTTGCCGAATCGCCTACTAATATCCCCCCCTCAGTATCAAAGTGTAAAACAGAAGGTACAAGTGTATTTTTACCTGCTGCGTCAGTGACACAGACAGGTTGCCCATCTTTTATATAGGCTACAAGTGAATTTGTCGTGCCTAAGTCAATGCCAACGATGATGTCGTTTTGTTTTTCTACTGTCCCCGATTTGAGGTTTATATTTATCAAAGCCATATTTTATTATGTGGTTGTATAATTGCGAGATTCTTGGATAACGCAACACGTTCTGAAAAAATGCGGCGCAAAACTACAACAAAGTTTGAGGAGGAGAGTTGAAATCGGACTATAAGTTTATGAAAACGAAGGAACATCAATAACAATATAATAAAATTTCAAGGTTGAAACATGAGCTTATCCGCTTGTTTTTGCAGGAAATTACAATATAATAGGCATTTTAGAATTGGGCTTTATCATAAGGAAATTGCCTTTATAAAATTAGAAATAGTTACTGCATATTTTGATACCCCACAGTATCAAAAGTTATTGAAGCCTCTCTTTGTATCTTTTTCGTAGTTTTGCACGTTTTAAAAAAAATCAGAATAATCCTTTTGATAAAAATATGACTATCAAGATTTTATGAAAAAAA